>CBDUAB010000337.1:0-5181 GCA_965365045.1 uncultured Planctomycetales bacterium | reverse complement strand
CACTCTGCGCCAAACCACTTTGCACTGAACTCAATGCAAACGCAACGCCAAGTGCAAAAGCGAATTGCGTAAGGCGGGCAAATGAAGATTGAATCGGCAGGTTCACTGCAAACCGTTCCATTGTCTCTAGCGTTGTCTGTCGGCGTGATTATATCACAGGTAGCTCTTACGAGCCACGGTAGTCGCCATTTCAATCGTCAAACGGGTGCAGGAACTAACTTTCTTCAAAACTTGCGCGTCGGGCTACCGTGTGCGTTCACGCACACTCGCCAAACGAGGGTTGTTTGGCCGTCTATCGTCTAGTGATAGCATGTTCACGCAATGGCATACCGGCAGTACCATGATCATAAAAAACGTGAGTTATTGAGAGGGCATGGCGTACGAGCCATGTGATCCGGCGTTCCTCAAAACAACCTTAACCGGAAAGAGCATTAATGACCAATGAATGGACGAATCCAGAACACGCTCAGGCGTATCTGAAAAGATTGGAGGACATCCCGCATCGTGTGGAGGGTGAATCAACGTTATTGTCAGAAGTTCCCACGACATCGCAGCGAGTGCTCGATCTCGGTTGTGGCAATGGCCATCTTCTGTCGCTCGTCCTCGAGCACTGTCCACAGGCAACCGGCGTCGGTCTCGATTTCTCGCCGACGATGTTGCAGCAGGCTCGGGAGCGCTTCGCTACCAATAATCGAGTCACATTGGTCGAACACAACATGGACGCTCCTCTGCCAGATCTTGGCTCGTTTGATTGCATTGTTTCGAGCTTTGCGATCCACCACTGCACGCATGAGCGCAAGCGGGAGCTTTATGCTGAAGCGTGGTCACTTTTGGATCCGGGGGGCATCTTCGTTAACCTGGAACACGTGTCGTCGCCGAACCAACACATCCATGATCGATTCGTGGAAGCGATGGGTATGACGCCCGATGACGAAGACCCGTCGAACAAATTGCTCGACGTGGAAGCGCAACTCCAGTGGCTACGTGAGATTGGCTTTGACGACGTCGACTGCCACTGGAAATGGCGCGAGTTAGCGCTGATCGCCGGCCGCAGGCCCGAATGCCGGCCGCCATCGATCGCCAGCATGAAATGTGATGACAAACCATCGATGGCGGAAATGTCCCTATTGGACGAACAGCTTGGAGCTTTCAATCGTCAGCAGACCGGTCGGGACGATTTTAAGTCTCTCAATGTTGTGATGCGTGATTCCAACGGTAAGCTGATCGCCGGCCTGAAATCCGTCACGGGCTGGGATTGGCTTTTTGTAAAAGCCTTGTGGGTCGACGAGCAACATCGTCGACAGGGTATCGGCTCGCAACTACTTGAACGAGCCGAGCATGAGGCGCGTACGCGTTGCTGCGTGGGAGCCTGTCTTTCTTCATATGATTTCCAAGCCCCCGAATTCTATCAACGCCACGGCTATTCCGTTTTTGGTCAAATTGACGAGTATCCGCAAGGGAAAACAATGTATTTCTTGTCGAAGCGGTTCGACGAGCGGCAGAAAACGAGATCCTGCACGCGTTGAACGTTTGAGCATGAGCGCTACGGTGCTAGCAATCCGTGCAAATCGCTGAGACTGCGAATTATGTGTTCGGCGGGCAACTGCGTGGGCACGGTCTTGCCGTCACGTACGAGTAGCCGTGCGTGCCAACCGGCGGAACTCGCACCCATGTAATCGTTGTCAAGATCGTCACCGACGAGAAGCAATTGTGACGGCTCCAGTTCGAGATGTGCTTCTATAGCACGAAAGAATCGTTCGTCTGGCTTGCGCGCGCCAAGCTGGGCGGACCAAAAAACGTTGTGACAGTTCGAGAGCGGATTTAGCTCTCGGCAGATGGCACGTAGACGACTGTCAAAATTTGACGCCACGCCAACTTGGAAACCGTTTTCAATCAATTCTTCCCAGATGCCGGGTACTTCGTCGTATGTTCGCCAATTCCGCGGTGTCGCAAAATGCCGCCAAAGGTCATCGAACAACGCGCCATGTGCATTTTCGACATCCGGAAATACTTTGCCGACGATGAACCGCCATGCTTCCCGCTCGCGGGGTTCGTCGGTAATCCAAGCTGGATCGCGCCGCGGGAGGTGACTCGTTGTGTCTCGCGCACAGAGCAGAGTCATGTTTTGCGGCTGGCGCGCGCCACGAAAAGCCGTGAAAAACCGACGTGCGACTTCCTCGTGTGATAACGACGATCCATATCGTTGGCCAGCCGCGTGGTAGACCGCGGCCACTGCTGGCTCCGGAGTCATTACGGTACCGACGGCATCAAACAGTACGGCGCGCACTTTGGCCAGAGCTTGTTGCATCGATCGACAAAACTGAAAGCAGTTTATCCGTGAGCAGAATCGCCAGCGAAAACGCGTGTTTATCCCGATAAACCGGTGAAACGATACACATCCAAGCCAATGACGAACACCATCAACGCCAGGATAAAGCTGAGGCCAATCATGGTCAGGTAGAACGCCCAGCGCTCGTTAACTGGTTTGCCGCGCACCCCTTCGGCCGCCAGGAACATCATGTGTCCCCCGTCGAGAACAGGAATAGGCAGAAAGTTGATCACTGCCAAGTTCGCGCTGAGGAGCGTCAGGAAAGTGAGGAAGCGTGGGATGCCCTGGGACGCTTCGGACGTGGCAACGACAGCAATAGTACCTGGACCACCCAAATGTTGGAAGTATTCGCCGATATGTCTCAATGTGAAGATCACTTGTTCAATTCCCGCCCACGTTTCGTTGATGCCCAGATCCATCGCCTCGCCGATTCCGCTTGCGGTGCGAGTCCTATTAAGACCTTTAAATACGATGTCGCGGTCGAGGCTGAACCATGAATACGCGTCGGTCGGAGTCGCCACGACGATTTCCTGTTTCTTGTCACGCAAGACCGTCAAATGCACCTCAATGCCGGTCGGTATTGTTTGGATCATGGTCATCAAATTGGACCAACTGTTCCGCCCGTCCTCACCGAATGTAAGCTCACGCGCCAATCCGAGTATGGCCAATTGCTTCTCTGTGACTTTGGCGTCTTTCGCTCCCAGAAACGTGGCTTTTTCGATCTTGTCTCCGGGCAGAATCTTATCGGCTAAAGAGCCTTCAACTTTTTGCACCACATTCGAGATCTGCATGGCCGCGCCAATTGTTTCGGCGGCATACGGGCCGCCTACGTGTCTCGGTAATCCGTCACTCGCCGGTGGCTCTGGCACAATCGTCAAGGTCGTCTGGCCGGTCTCGGCATCCCCTGCCCGTTGAACCGATATTTCGGTTTGCTGGCCGATGTGTTCGCGGAAAAGTTCATCCAACCGCAGCGGATCGATGACGGGTTCACCGGTGACGGCTGTGATTACGTCACCAACGTGAATGCCGGCAGTTTCGGCGGGGGAGCCCTTGCGCACCGCGACGACTTTGCCAGGTTGCATGGAAATGCCCAATTCTTGCATCGGCACCGGTGTCAGAGTTACCGTACGCGTTGGCGAAAGGCCGCTCTCGTCATTTGGGGGACGACTGACTTGCAGCGTCAAGTCTTGATCCGAGTACTGCGCGAGAATGCGCTGCAGTTCGTAGCCTCCCGTTTGTTCGTCAAATTCGATTGTGTCTGATCCGATCTGCACGGACTCAACGATGTCACCAGCGGCCAATCTCGTGGCGTCGGCCTGCGCTGGAACTTCGGTGCCAAGGATCTTTTGGTTCAGCATATTGCGAATCGACGGTATCTCGACCTTATTGGACATGGCCGACGTAATCCCGATCGTGGGAAGTCCGATTTGTTGCTTGAGCGTAGTTGACGGCTGGACCGTAATCCATTCGCGGGTTTCGTCTGGATGCTGAATGAGCAGTTCCAAGTCGTTGCCGTTGCCGGTTTCGGCGACGCTGAAACGCAGATCGCGCGTGAAGTTGAGCTGGTAATCGAGGTCACCATCGCGGCCGAGTTGGATAATCTCATCGCCCGGTTGTATGCCCGCCTGCCACGCTGGATCGCCTGGAACCGTCCATCCGATCGCGCAGGGAACATAATTCACTCCCATCATGTAAGCGACCGCGGCGAAGATGACGGCAAAGATCAAATTCATGATCACGCCAGCGGAGATGATCGCCATTCGCTGAGGCACGGATTTCGCAGGATAACTGCGCGGATCAAGAACAAACTCGTCCGCGGCAACCTCGACCGCTTCCCCGGTAGATTGCTGTTCTTTGGCCACGCGAACGCGTTCCGCCTCCCGTGCCGCATTGGCTGGATTGTCATCTTGGCCAAGCATTTTGACGTAGCCACCAAGGGGAATGATGCCGATACCATATTCCGTTTCACCCCACTGCTTTTTAAACAGCGCACTGGGCAAATACTTCAGCGGCGGATCAAAGCCAATGTAGAACTTCTCGCACTTCACCCCGCACGCTTTGGCAACCAAGAAATGGCCCAATTCGTGGACAAAGATTACCAAACCGAGGCCTGCAGCAGCCGTGAGAATGTAAAGCCAGTTTTCCAGATTTAGCCACCACGCTAGGTCGGCTAAGACGTACATGCCCATTTATTAATCTCCTGACGAGCCCAGGAATCGAGATTAAGCAATAGCTCGAGGTTGGGGCTCGGATCAAAATCGTGGTTTTCAAGGACGGTCCGGCAAGCCGGGACAATCTCCGTAAATTGTAAGTGTCCCGCCAGAAACATATCTACGGCGGCTTCGTCGGCAGCGTTCACTACAACCCCGGCCGTGCCACCAGCACGGGCGACTTCCAAACCAAGCGGAATTGCTGGAAAACGTTCAAAATCTGGAGGTTCAAAGTCGAGTTGAGTCGGCTGTGTCAGATCCATCCGCGGGGCGGGGCCGTCCCAACGCTCTGGGTAGGAAAGCGCGTATTGGATTGGCAGCCGCATGTCAGGCGGACTCAATTGCGCCACCAGCGACCCATCGACATACTCGACCATCGAATGCACGATCGACTGAGGATGAATTACCACATCGATTTGGTCTGGTTCTAGACCGAAAAGCCAGTGGGCTTCGATAATCTCGAGCGCTTTGTTCATCATGGTTGCCGAGTCGATCGTGATTTTAGGCCCCATGTCCCAAGTTGGGTGGTCCAGAGCCTGTGCGACTGTCACGTTTTCCATCTCTGGGGATGTGAAGTTTCGAAAGGGGCCACCGCTAGCGGTGAGTATGATCCGCCGGACATCTTGGCGGCGTCCCGCGGCC
>CBDUAB010000336.1:0-5185 GCA_965365045.1 uncultured Planctomycetales bacterium | reverse complement strand
TGAACTCATTCGGATCGGTTCCGTCGTCTCCGAATTCCGAGTCCGATATACATTGACAGACCCAAAGCGAGGACGAGGGTCGCCGGCTCTGGGACCGCCGCAGCCGCTGCAACACCATTTTGCCAGTTCGTTCCCAAGGCGTTTAAGTCGCCGGCAAGAACGCTGCCATCGCCGTTAAAATCTCCCTGTTCCCAACTGGTGGCGTTCATGATTTGCCAATTCACTCCCAGATTGTTTAGGTCGCCAACGTCAACTCTGCTGTCCAAGTTGCTGTCGCCAAAGAACGTTTGTTTCAAGTCTTCCACCCAAATACGACGATCCTCTTGATTCACCTGTCCATCACTATTGAGGTCGAAAGACAGGTCACCGCCTCCTGCCCTCACTTCCGCCGAGAGCAGATCGATGTCCGGCATGTCTAAGACGCCGCTGTTGTCAAAATCGCCGGGTATCGATGCGTCGTCAAAAGTGATTGCCAGGCGAGGCCAGAATTCTTCGTCGGCGAAATCCTTGGTGCGAAACTGAGGGAATATCTCGGCGCCAGAGTCATCACCGAAGTTCACCGAACCGATTATTGCCAGACCGTAATTCGGATAGTTTCCGTCGTACCAAAACTGCACCACGTCCGTGACGTCCCAGGATACCCATTCATCGGGAAAAGTATCTTCCCGATCGCCATGCGGCGGATCCACTCCTTCGAAGAACACGGCATCCCAAACCGTACCGTCGTAGATAGCGTTGTCCGCATCGAGCGTATTCCATGTGTCATCTTCCTCAGACCATTCGAATAGAACTCCCGTGACACCGAAGATCGCGCTGCCTCGATTGGCCCACTCCAGCCGGTTGTTGAAGAGCTCCAGCGTTGCGCTACTGGGGCTTTGTCCATCTGGGGCTTCGGGCAATTCAAATTGAATGAGAGTATCAGTGCGCCAGTTGTTTTCGATCGTCACGTTTCCGGAAAGCATTACGTCTTGAAAACCGTAGTTTTCATCGGGGCGGGCATGCCTGATGTACGTGTCCTGGATGGGTAAGCCAAAGAGTTCGGTTTGGGCAAAAGCCGATGGACAGAAAAAGACCGACACACCGACCAGAGAAACACCCAACAATAACTGCGTTCGAGACATGACCAGGCTCCAGTGAGTCACGAAAACCATAACCGCACTAATTCCGAACCATACGAAATCAGGAGATAACACGGCTCATGCTATGTACTCGTCTGCAACCAGTCAATCACTTTCTTGTGTGCAACATCGTATTTGGCGAGAATTCCACTGCATCGATTGATGGTTCGTGGAGTTGACGGTAGGCTGGAGGTGTTTCAAGTGGCCTTGGCGTGCGAGTTGGTGCGATGAGATCGGTTGGCGTCCTTTCGTCCACGCTCGCGGTGATTGCGGCTTTGTCCGGCTGCCAGGGCAGGTCCGTCGATAGGGCTTCCGATTCATCCAAGGCGACTTCAACCAGCGCAAGTCACACCGATTCGGCACTGCACGGAAACGATTCGATTACCTCTAGACTCCTTGCCACGGCTATCGGTGGTGATGGGAGCCAGTTTCATCGGCTAGACGAGCGGCGCACGGGAGTCGATTTTGTTATTCCCCTGGATACGACTCATCCACTGAAACGTCTTTACGCGGGTGCGTTCTTCTGTGGTGGAGTGGCGATTGGCGATATCGACAATGATTATCGACCAGATATTTTTGTCGTATCCGGTCCTGGTCAAAATGGGCTGTACCGTCAGACCGGCGATTTTCAGTTCGAGAATGTCACCGCTCGCGCGGGAGTGGGAGGCGGGGATTCTTGGGGTACTGGATCCGCGATGGTGGACGTAGATAACGATGGAGATTTGGACATCTACGTCTGTAACTATGACTCGCCCAATCTGTTGTTTATCAATCAGGGGCATGCCCGTTTCGTTGAATCGGCTCGTGACTTCGGATTGGACATTGTCGACTGTTGCGTCCTACCGGCATTTTGTGACTACGACGGAGATGGCGACCTGGACTGCTATCTGTTGATGAATCGTTACTACCGGGAAGGCGGTATTCCCCGGAACATGAAACTGATCATGAGAAACGGTCAACCATCCATTCCGGAGGAATACCGTAAGTACTACAGCGTTAGAAGGTCAGGCAAGAGGACCGGTGAGCTGAGGATCGTAGGCCGCCCGGATCGGTTACTCCGCAACAACGGCAACGGCACGTTCACAGACGTTTCCAACCGCGCCGGTATAAGCCGCGAGTCGGGACACGGATTGTCCGCGAGTTGGTGGGACTACAACGGTGACGGTCGGTCTGATCTTTATGTCGGAAACGACTTCCACGATCCTGACCGGTTGTACCACAACAACGGCGACGGAACGTTCACGGATGTCATCGCTCTTCGACTGCCGCATACGACGTGGTTTTCGATGGGAGCGGATGTGGGAGACATCAATAACGACGGACTGTTGGATTTTCTAAGCGTCGATATGGCGGCCACCACGCACTTTGGGCAGAAGACGACCATGGGCGACATGGGGACTCTGTTCCAACAGGTAGACACATCGCGACAGCCGCGGCAATTCATGCGTAACGCCGTGTTCCTGAACACCGGTACCGAGCGATTCATGGAAGTCGCTCATCTCACCGGTCTGGCAAACTCGGACTGGTCATGGTCTCCGAGACTTGCCGATCTGGACAACGACGGAAAAGTGGATGTGTACATCACCAATGGGATGACTCGCAATATGATCGACTCGGACGCGTCCTTTACGCTGGCCGATCAGTTAGGTCGCACGAAGTGGAAACTTTACGAAAAACTCCCGAACATGCCCCAACAGAATCTTGCTTTTCGCAATCTTGGCGATCTGCAATTTCGTGACGTCACCCAAGCGTGGGGGCTGGACCATGTGGCATGAGCTTTTCAGCGGCCACAGGCGATTTTGATCGAGATGGTGATCTTGATCTGGTCGTTGCTAATCTGGATGAGCCGGTCAGCATCTACCGGAACAATTCCATCCACGGACATCGTGTAATGATTCGATTGGTTGGCGACCAGAATAACCATTGGGGCGTGGGCTCGGTGGTTCGGATCGAAACGGAATCAGGTAAACAGATTCGACAATTGATGCCGACCACCGGTTACCTTTGCTCCAATGAACCATTGATTCATTTTGGCTTGGGAGAGGAGACGGCCATTCGGAAACTCACAGTCGATTGGCCGACCGGACGCCAACAGTCGTTTGAACACCTGCCTGTTGATCGCATTTATACAATCACTGAATCAGCGTTGCCAATGTCGAACAGAACACCGGCCGAGCAACAGCCGAGTCTCTATCGAAGATCGAACGATCTGTCCCATGCCCGACACATCGAGAACACGTATGACGATTTCGCGCGTCAACCGCTGTTGCCCAACAAGCTATCGCAGCTGGGACCGGGGTTGGCCGTCGGAGACGTAGATAGCGATGGCGATGATGACCTGTTCCTGTCGGGCGCGGCAGGACAAAGCGGCATGCTGTACCTGAACGATGGCAGAGGTCAGTTTGCTCGAGCGATCTCCCGTCCGTTTGACCAAGACGCCGGATGCGAAGACATGGCGCCACTGTTTCTTGACGTGGACAGTGACGGTGATCTGGACCTGTATGTAGTCAGCGGCGGAGTTGAATGCGATCCCGGCGACCACCTGTTGCAAGATCGGCTCTATCTGAATGACGGACAAGGTCATTTTGCCAAGGCTCCCAGCAACGTAACGCCAGACGCGCGCGACAGCGGAAGTGTTGCGGCCGCATGTGACTTTGATCGCGACGGTGATCTGGATTTGTTTGTAGGGGGAAGGGTTGTCCCTGGCAGCTACCCATCGTCGCCACATAGTCGTTTGCTTCGTAATGACAGCGGGCGTTTCGTCGATGTAACAGAACAACTGGCCGCGGAAGTTCTCCAAACAGGAATGGTAACGGGTGCCGTTTGGTCCGACGCCAATGGCGATGGCTGGTGCGATTTGCTGGTCACGCATGAGTGGGGACCGATCAAGCTTTTCCAAAACAATCAGGGTCGACTTGTCGATGCGACCGGCCCTGCCGGGTTGGATCAGCTTCTGGGTTGGTGGAACGGTATTGCGGGACGAGACCTGGACGGGGATGGCGACGTGGATTATGTCGTGACCAACTTCGGACTAAATACCAAATACCATGCGTCGTCCGAATATCCTGCATTGATTTATTTTGGAGATTTCGAGGGTGCGGACCGGTTTAGGCTGATCGAGGCTGAATTCGAGGGTAGCAACCTGTTCCCCATTCGTGGAAAGAGTTGTTCAACGCGTGCGATGCCATTTTTGAAAGACAAGTTTCCGACGTACAAGAGTTTTGCGTCCTCATCACTAGAGGAGATCTATTCACTCGAGCGCTTGCAAGGGGCCCAGCGGTTTTCTGCGACAACGCTCAGCTCGGGTGTGCTGATCAATGATGGCATGGGCCGGATGGAGTTTCGCCCGTTGCCAAATTTGGCTCAGGTTTCGCCTGGTTTTGGAGTTGTATTGACCGAAGTTGACGGTGATGGCCATGCGGATGTGTATCTAGTTCACAACTTCTTCAGCCCACAAATCGAGACTGGACGCATGGACGGCGGATTGAGTTTGCTGTTGCAGGGCAACGGGGATGGTACTTTCACGCCCGTTTGGCCAGCTCGCAGTGGCCTCGTGGTTCCGCAGGACGCCAAGGGATTGGCCGTAAGCGATTTCAACAACGACGGCTGGCCCGATTTTGTAATCGGTGTTAACAACGATCATCTGCTTACTTTCGTGCACCAAGGACACGAGAGGCGGCAAGTATTATCGATTCGTCTGGAAGGGCCATTTGGTAATGCGACGGCAGTTGGAGCGAACGTCACATTCCGTCCATCAAACGGCCCGACTCAAACGGCCGAGGTCACCGCTGGTTCAGGCTACCTGTCTCAGTCGTCCCCTGCGTTGACCTTTGGCTGGGGTACGGACCCGCAGGATGCGGAGATCGAAATTCGATGGCCCGACGGATCGCACTCCGTCCACCAAATTACGGAGGAAAATCAGAACGTGATCGTTAAGTTTCCCGGACAACAATGAATCACGCCATTCCGGACATGCACGCACAACCCAAAACCCCGGCATGGTTCTCTGCCGATGATGCAGATCCAGTCGCCATCATCTCCACACCTGGACAGGAAGCTATAGATTC
>CBDUAB010000335.1:0-5200 GCA_965365045.1 uncultured Planctomycetales bacterium | reverse complement strand
CCAAACGGTGCGTTCAATAACGATCTTCGATGAAGGCATAGCACAACACATGTGTCATCGCGAAGAAGCAATCTTCGAGGTGGCCCATGTGACTAGAGGGAACGCGGAGGGGGATCGTCGCGATATCCTTGAGCCGCCCACCTTCGCCGGTCGTACAGCCGATGGTAGTCACTCCCTGTTCGTTGGCATACTCGACCGCGTTGATAACGTTCGCGCTATTGCCGCTTCCGCTGATGGCCACCAGGACATCGCCGGACCGAGCCCAGTTCTTGAGTTGCTCAACGAAGACGCACTCGTAATTCACGTCATTACTATATGCAGTGATCGTCGCTACGCTGTCGGCCAACCCGATCATCTTGATGCGTTTCGCTTTACCGTACGATGCACCCTTGACAATGTCGACGACCATTTCCGAGGCTATACTCGCGCTACCGCCATTTCCACATGAATAAATCGTGGCGTCACGGTCGCGAGCATCGCGAATCGCACCGATCGCCCGTTCCAATGATTCTGCGTCGATACGTTGGATAACGTCGGCCAGTCCGTCAAGATAAGTTTTTGCGAATTGCTGTTCAGGCATGGTGCCCTTCTTTCTGTTGTTGGTGCCACATCGTCAGGCGGCTGGTTAGTTGATCCGCTTGGGCGGTGCCCGTCGTGTTGATCTGCTGAATCGTGATGGATGCCACGAGATTTCCCACCAGTGCGGCCTCGGGCAGTTCGGCTCCCGCGCAAAGGGCCAAAACGGCGCCGGCGGTCGCGCTGTCACCGGCACCCGTTGGATCAATCCGTCCTTCGACTTGAACGCCCGGGACAAGCGTCCATTCAGGGTCGCTGACCAGCATCCCGTGAGAGCCGCGCGTCACCACAACAGGTGCTTCGTTTTTCTCGCGCAACCTGCGTGCCGCCCCCAGCAGAGAATCGATCGGCACTTCGTCGTTGGGGAGCGGGTTCTCGATACCGACCACTTCGAACTGATTGGGCTTAATTGTCAGATGCGGGAAATCATGGATGCGCCGGCGACTATCCGCCCAAAAGACAATATTCTGTGATTCGCTGGCGCGTTCAGAGAGTGCCTGCCGTAACGCTCCCGTCACGACGCCGCAATCGGCCTGTTCAACTTGATCAAGCACCACGACGGCATCCACTTCCGCAAGCAGAACGTCCAGTGACTCGATGATCAATCGTTCGATATCTTTCGCACATCGAGAGCGATTCTTCGTATCGTATCTCGAATGTTCGGCGGCTAGACTGTCGACGTTCGCGTCGCGAGGCTTTAGGTAAGTGGGTGTATGACGATCCCGCGTGACGTGCAAATCGTCAGTACGGCACTCCAGCCGAGCCAGCTCCTTGCGCAAATCAAATCCCTCGCCATCATCACCGGTGAATCCGATGGCGTGAAGTTGTCCGGCGCCGAGAGCGGCCAGATTGCAAACAACGGTGCCTGCCGCGCCCGGACTGCAGCGCACCCCAACAACCTGATGCGCGGTCTTGCCTGTCTCCACGCTCGGCTCGGCCAGCCCCGGATCGACGTCCAGGTACTTGTCCAGAAAGAAGTCGCCAAGCACGGCTATGCGAGATGCGGAAAAACGATCGACCAACTCATCCAATCGCGACGTTGAAAGTTGCACCGTCTTCATGTGTTGTTCCCTTCGTCGAGTAGCCGAGTCAACGAAAGCAGGAAGTCACGGTTGTCAGCTTGCAGATACCGCATCACACCTCCCATGCGGCTGAACGACTTGTTGTATCGCAAATAGTACGCCGGGTTGTCTTCGGGAGGCTCCCCTTGCGTCCAGTCCCAGGTCGACTCCGACAAATCATTGATGAAGATGTAGTGGTTGTCGATATGTTCGCCCCGCTGGATAGCCAGGTTTTGTGAGATCGAGAGCGATTTTTCAAAAACCATCGGACTCATCACCGCCGAACCAATCGAGATGTAGACGCCACCTTCTAGCCGACTCACGCTTTCCGCGAAGGTTAGAAAATCTCGCTCGGCGGTACGTCCTAAACAGGCGCAACGGTTCATGGGGTGATTATAAATGATGTCGTGGCCGATCATCGGATGCCCAGTAAAGGGAACACGCATCTTGAAAGCACCCGCTTGCACGCTGTATTGCTTCCAGCCATGAGGGATTGACATCCAACCCGAACTAAGTTCGAATCGTCGCGTAACGGCCAGTAAGTCCGCGGCAGCGGCGGCCTGTTCTGGATTGTTTGCTAGATCGTCGCGGACGCGCGACTCCAGTTGCTCAACCCTGGGGATGGTCAGTCCTTCGTTTTGAATCATTGCTCCGACCGACTCCCCGTAGCCGAGTCCTTCATACGCGCCCACGTTCAGCGCTAAATTGATGTAGAAGCCTGTTTCCTCCCAGTTGCCAAATCTCCCCTCGCTGACCATCGGACCAACGTGCTCGCAACTCTGGCCCTGAAATGCGAACTCCCAATCGTGAATGACACCTGCGCCATTGGTAGCAAGATGAGTCACCCAATCTTCTTCCAGTAATCGCAACAACACGAGCCCCAAACCGTTCTTGATGGCGTGGGCACCGAACGTGATCATCACGGGGCGATCCTCGCGCCGAGCAACTTGAATCCGCTCAGCAAGTTCCGCAATCATTTCCGTCGCCGCGGCCGGCAGCGGCTGGGCGGCCGCGTCGTGACGGATATGATCCTTGTCGATGAACTTCTTGTTCGTACGTGATGAGAGCGGTTCCATCTTGACCGCGAATCGATCGAATTGTCTGTAAGGCATGGTTCTGCAAACGACCGGAGCATCAACGACTCACGTAGGACAGGTTTGTAACGTGTCCGGACAGAATGCAATCCTGTCTTACAGTGCGACACTTATTGGTACGCCGGTTTTAAGTCCTTTCAGTGGGTGTCCCACAGGTAGTCAATGAGATGTTCACACTCGCGAAAGTCCGGTATGACAACGTCCGCGCCAACGCCGATGAGCCGATTGCGTTTCCACGCGTCCGGCTTACCACTTCGCCCGCTTTCGTCACTGGCAACCGCCACGGCCGTTCCGCCGACAGCCTTGACGTTCTGGATCTCGACGTACCCATCACCAAAACCCAATAATTCCGCTCCTTCCACTTGATTGTCCGCCAGGATGCGTTGGATGACTTGTGCTTTGGAAAATGACTTATAATCTTCGACCGCGCCATAAACATGGTCACCAAAGAAAGAAGTCAGTTGCAACAACTCGACCTCTTCTCGCACATAGTTTTCATCGGTGCCGCTAGCCAAATACAGCCGTGCGCCCTTTTCCTTGAGGCTGCGCAGTATATCGATGCTGCCAGGTACCAACATGTCCGCGGGAGGCACGTTGCCCGACCTCAGGTCTTCGCGCTTCGAGCGAATCCTCGTCATCAATCGCTCATGGTACATCTGTTTATATTCGAGCGGTGGTTTCGCGTTGCCTCCGCGTTTCTTCACTTCTTCGGCAAGGCGGATCATCTGGTAGATCGTCTGCTTGCCATTCAATTCCATCACGAAGTTGTGCGCGAGTTGATGCAATTGTTCGCCCGATTCCGTCGTGCCGGTTTGGGTCAGAACTTCCACCATCATTGGCACCATGACATCCGGCCAGCCCTCGCGAATGAGGCTCAGAGTGCCGTCAAAGTCAAACAGTACATGCCTCGGAGGATGTCTGGAATCCGACTCGCGGACAATTTCGATGGCGGTACCGGCGAGGAATCGCGTCTCACCAGCAACGTCCACCACACGCTTGTAATCCTGTTCAATGTTGTCAGTCATCGTTCTTCAATCCGACGTGAGTTACGCTAAATCAGTTGTGTGGGAGACTGTCTAGGATGCACGCGTCCGAAGAATGCGTCAATGAGGTGTACCAATAACGCGGCGTGAATCCGACCGTTTGAGTCACTTCGCCTTTGCGCGGCAACGACACGAGGTATTCGAAGTCATTGACGACTCCGGATGCACAGTTGATCGGCTCGTCATGGGCCGCGTTGACCACGACGATGGGGCACTTGGCTTCGGCCGAGCGGACTCTTAGGTTCGATTCGTGGTGCTCACGGTACTTTTGGCTCGACCCACTGTTGACGGCGTGGAAGATCACGTGAGCGCCGGCCTTGACCTGCTTGAGAGTCACGTAGATTTGGGCCAGCGTGAACAGTGATGGGGGATCAATAGGCAGTTTCTGCTCACGGCGCTGGAACTCGCCAAGGCGCGATAACAGATCGAGAAACTCCGCAAGGAGATGCCTCGTTACGAGACGACATTCGTCGTGCGGGAGCGATTGCCAGAGAACACACGACTCGTCTGACCGAAAGTCCTCGCTACAAACCGAAAGTGCCATTCGGGTGACCCGAATGGCTGGCAATGGATGGTTTTAAGACACTAGCTGGCGGTACTTGACAGAGTTGTATCATTACGCTCCCATTTTGTTTCCGCTATATTCTTTCGGCCTCACTCGGCACTTGGAAATGCACTATCGGGAACGTACTCCGATGACTGACCGCAACGCCCAACACCGACCACCTCTTCCGCGTATCACGAGACGGCAGAGCCTCCAGATGGTGCTCTCCGTCAATTCGAAAAGGTGAAAGAGCAAAGAAGGAACCAACGCCATGAAAACCTATCTGACACGACGTGGATTCGTCCGAGCCGCAGCGGCAGGTTCTGTCGCACTGAGTTGGCTGAACCCCGGCCGAGCGACGACGGTGTTCGCCGCCGGGGCTGACAAACCGGCCCTGCTCGGAGGCACACCCGTGCACAAAGGTGGCTGGCCCAAGTGGCCCCAGTGGCGCGAGTCATGGGAGCCTGATGTCCTCAAGGTGTTGCGGAGTGGACGATGGTACCGCGGCGGTAGTGGCGGAAAGGTACCGGAATTCGAGGTCGCCTACGCGAAACTGCTGGGCGCCAAGCGTTGTGTTGCCACGGCCAGCGGCACCACCGCGCTGATCACTAGTCTGCATGTCATGGGTGTGGACGCGGGCGATGAGGTGATCACCTCCCCCTACACTTTCATCGCAACCTATAACGCGATCCTGAACCACAAAGCCCTGCCAGTGTTTGCCGACACGGATCCGGCCACGCTGACCATGGACCCGGCTTCGATCGAGAGTCGGATCACCGAACGTACCCGCGCTATTGTGCCGGTGCACATCTACGGCATGCCTTGCGACATGGACCCGATCAACGCGATCGCCAAGAAACACAAGCTGGCCGTCGTCGAGGA
>CBDUAB010000334.1:0-5205 GCA_965365045.1 uncultured Planctomycetales bacterium | reverse complement strand
GGCGGATTGGAGTAGTTGCAGCGGACGGCGCGCTTGATCTGGCTCAGAACGGCCCGCGCGGCGTCCGGCGTCTCAGCTACCGCGGTGAGACCACCGACGCGCTCGCGATACATGCTGATGTTCTTGGAGAATGAGTTGCAGATCAGGGCACTGGGTACCAGTTCGCAAATCGCACGCACGCCGAATGCATCCTCATCGACTCCGTCGGCAAGGCCCTGATAGGCAAAATCCACGATTGGCAACAGCCCTTGCTCGGCGATGGCCGACGCAATCTGCCGCCATTGTGCTTGATCCAGGTCGACACCAGTTGGGTTATGGCAACACGCATGCAGCACAACGACATCGCCGCGAGGGATCTTTTCCAGCGAATTCCGCATAGCTGGGAAATCCAGGCTGTAATCTTCACCGTTGTAATATGCGTATGTTGTTGTTTCTAGGCCCGCGGCATTAAAGATATTGGCATGATTCGCCCAAGTGGGATTGGGCATCCAGACGCGGCGGCTGGGTAGGTTGCGGCTGATGAAATCCGCCGCGACTCGTAGGGCGCCGGTGCCGCCCGGTGTCTGGATCGTTGCCACGCGTCCTTGTTGAATTAAAGAATGATCGGCACCTAACAACAGTTCCACAACGAGCTTTCCAAACTGCGGCAACCCGTCGATCGGCAGGTACCCGCCACCGGTATCCTCTTCCAACATTTTCGTTTCGGCCTGCTGTACCGACCGGAGTTTGGGCGTCATGCCTGAACTATTCTGATAAACGCCAACACTCAAATTGATCTTGTCCGGATTCGAGTCGGATCGAAATGCTTCGGAGATGCCTAGGATTGCGTCTGGCGGCGCGGCTTGTATGTCTTGGAACATTGTTGGCTCAGCGAATGAACAAAGGATTCAGTGCGGTTTCACGCACTGCGCAACGTGTAATGTTACCTATGGAATTGCCAACTCGGTAGCCCCCGCGTCCAACCGAGCAAGTGCGTCCAACTAGGCAAGAGCGTTCAGGAAAGCAAAGGTTCATCATTCGGCGAACCTCCCTAATCGTTGAATGCCTTGAGTAAGCGACGACCCTTGTAAATACTGTACGCGATTTCAGCAGGTATCGAGTTTTGGTTTCGCCGTGGATACCAATAAACATGTTGGGCGTCGGCGACGACGACTCCGAGCACGTCGCTCTTTCGTGCGGATGCAATCAGGATTTTCTCACCGAAAAAGCTGCCAAGCCGTAGCGCGGTTACCTCTTGATATCCACCGAGCGCCACGCGTCGATTGAGTGCATCGACAAAACGCTGTTCACTATCTGGCAGCCGCTTGACATCCATTTCAAAGACATCCTCGTGCTCCGCTTGCCAACCGGCAAACGCCGCGTAGATATCGGCGTTGGAGAGGTCGCTCAAGTCGGACCGAAACGTGTGTACCACCGGCCCAGCGATGCCAATGTTGGTGTAGCATGTTTCTCGTTGCTCCGCATCCCAAGCGCGATAGGTAAAACGGAAAAGAAAGCACATGCGGGGTTCCTCGAAACCTGGCCAGTACTGAGTACAGGAATCGAACAATTCGCATTGAGTTGGTGGCACACCCATCACGGTCGGTTCGGACAGATAGGCGGCCAACTCGGCCTCGGCGACGGCCGCGGGCTCTCGAAAACGCTCGTCGATGGCGTCGACGATTCCCAGGTCTTTCGCATACTTCAAAACACGGAGTCGTGCTGACGGTTCCGCGGCAAGAGCCGTCAGGGACGTTTGACCTTCCGCGTCACCTAATCGCGCGAGCGCGGCGGAGGCTTCGACTCGCAAGCGACGATGCCCGAGATTCAGCAGGCCCCGAAGTGCTCCCGACGCCTTGGGATCGCCGATCAAGGCCAGCGTGTCACAAAGAGAAACCGCTAAGGCGATGCTGTCGCTGTACCGCTGATGTGCGTCCTCCGCTGTGTTTTGCTCCTCAGCCGATTCCTGAAGCGTTTCCAGACCCATGGCAAGCCCTTCGAGCAGCCGCACCAATTCTGCCTTGCGTGCGGCGGCCGGATGGCTAGCAATTCTCTTTTCTCGCGTAAGGAAATTCGCGAGGTCGAGGATGGCGGGTGCTAGATCAGGGTTTGCCAAGCCATCCAAAAGATTTGGAAAGAGTTGGCTCGCATTAGTGGACTGACGTCGAAAGAGGGGTAACAACGGCGCTGCGGCGTTGGCATTCCCTTTTGGGGGATCGTTCAGGATGAGTTCGCAAAATTTTTTTAAATCTTTTTCACCACCCAACAGAGTGAGCAATGTTAACAGACTGTGACGAGGAGATTGAGTTGTCTGCAAAGAGATGTAGAGCTCTCCGATGTGGTCGCACAAATCGGCCGGAAGTGAATCCGATTTGCTCGCCGCCAGAGCACCCCATTGTGGCAAATGTTCCAAGGTTGCATAAAGCAGCGGCACGTTGATCTGATCCTCCGAAAACGGTGACAAACCCCTTATTTCCCGTAATAAAATCGAAATCTCGCGGACGTCGGAGTCGGCAATCCAGGCTGCTTCCCGCGCATCAATTCGATGCGCCGGGTCGGAGATAAACGAGAGCCATTCTAGTGCGCGCGAGGACATTCTGGCCCTGTTATAACCAACCGCGATTGAGGTTCACAATCGGTCGCTGGTGAGGGCGCGCGATGAGCACCCGTCGCGCGACGCGCGGCGTAACAATTGAATCAACTTTCTCGAAAGTTTGGCAATTCATCTTGACGAAAGAAGGGCAAAGTTGATTCAATTTCACAAGTTAGGGAAACAGAACAGGTGGCCGATGACAGACAAACTCGGTTTGGATAACTCGGTTGACTGTCAAATCCATTTGTTTCCCTGAGTGACAAGCAAGCGAGAATGACGACGGATTCGTTTTTCGCTTTTTGAACGCTTGCTTGTTGGGCATGACGCGACGTCCCCTATAAGGGTACCGAGGGGAGGAAGTCGCATGGGACACGGTACCTTTTAAAAAGGAGCCATGAAGATGGCGAAGAAACGCGCCGCGAAGAAGAAAGCTTCACCCAAGAAGCGGACTGCCAAGAAGAAGACTGCCAAAAAGGCGTCGACCAAGAAGAAGACCGCCAAGAAGCGGTCAACTAAGAAGAAAACCGCCAAGAAGAAAACGACTAAGAAGGCGTCGCCCAAGAAGAAGACCGCCAAGAAAAAGTCGACCAAGAAGAGGAGCACAAAGAAGAAAACCGCCAAGAAGAAGACCGCTAAGAAGAAGACTGCTGCAAAGAAACGCTAGGAATCAGTTCAGCCGATTCCTGCTAGGACTGCTACGAGAAAGGCCGGCCATCCTTGCGGATGGGCCGGCCTATTGCCTGCGCGGGTTCACGGGACGCCTGAGCGGGCTACACCCCACCGCTGTCAAAAGATGGACTGCGGTTGACCCTAAGTCATTACATAGTTACACTTTCAGTTATGGGGAGTGCAGCCAGAACTGGCTCGAATTGCCCGCTGACCGGCAAGCGTCGCACGTTCTTTCTGGAACAGCTTTTTAAGGCAAGTCAGTCTGATGCTGGTTTGGCGACCGCGAAGCGAGTTTCGGCTTCCTATTACTGCACGCGGTTGAATATGGCACAATTCCTCGTAACCCGAAGCGTAAGCGAGGAAACAGGTTAGGTCCCTCGCTTACGCTTCGGGTTACTGCCAGAGCCGACGGCGTGCCGTATAGATTGCTTCGCCTACGTATCTGGTTCCACGAATATCACTCCTCCACGCAGCTTCCATGACAAAAACGCTTTCCGATTCAAACACATCGACAACACTTGATATGCCAATGGAGCAATCCGACAGTTTCGATGCAATGCGTTTGTCGCCAATCATGCGGGATGCTCTGCAATTGGCGGGCTACATTGATCCGTCGCCAGTTCAAGTCGGCGTTATTCCGCCGGCGCTGGAAGGAATTGATGTAATAGCTCAAGCTCAAACGGGAACAGGGAAAACGGCGGCGTTCGCAATTCCGATATTGGAACGTCTGCTACCGCGTGACAAAGCGCCCGCGACGCAAGCGATCGTGCTGGTGCCGACGCGCGAATTGGCGGTACAGGTCCACGGTGAGTTCACGAAGCTCGCGCGCGGACGTGAAGCATACTGCGTACCGATCTACGGAGGTCATGCCATCCGGCAACAAATCCGACAATTGCAACGGGGGGCCGATGTTGTTGTGGGCACTCCCGGTCGAGTGATTGATCATCTTGGGCGCGGCACGCTGGACATTTCGCGCGTTTCTTGTGTTGTCCTGGACGAAGCCGATCGCATGTTAGACATCGGCTTTCGGCCGGACATCGAAAAGATCCTCCGCCGCGCGCCGCGTGACCGCCAGACACTGTTACTGAGTGCAACAGTATCTTCGTCCGTCGAAAGACTCGCCATGCGATATATGCGGGATCCGCAGAAATTGGACTTCTCGCCTACGGAGGTTGGCGTCGAAACAATCGACCAATTTTATTTTACTGTGGATATTGAGCGCAAATTCGACTTGCTACTGGCGTTGCTGTTGCGGGAAAGGCCACACCAGGCGATCATTTTCTGCCGCACGAGGCGGCGAACGGACCAAATCTATCGGCGTTTGTCACAAAAAGTCCAGCGTGTTGGCAGCATTCACGGTGATATGTCGCAGCGGGAGCGAGATGCCGCGATGAAAGCGTTTCGCGCTGGGCACGTGCGTTGTCTTGTGGCCACCGACGTCGTTGGACGTGGGATCGATGTGACCAGCATCTCGCACATTATTAATTTTGATGTTCCCGAGGACTGCGACGACTACATCCACCGCGTTGGCCGAACCGGTCGCATGGGACGCGATGGCGTCGCGTTTACCTTCGTAGCTCCGGATGAAGGTAGCGAGCTCACACGCATTGAAATGCGCATTGATCGACTGCTCAAACCGGACTCAATGCCAGGCTTTGAAGCTAAAATGAAGCCTGCATCGACCGATGAACCCGCGGCCGACGTAGATCCCGAAGACGCCCCGCCAGACCCCTTGTTTGGTCGCGGCGGTCGAGGGCGGAAACGGCATCGACGCGGGTTGTAATGTTGGCGCGAACGGTCATTTGACATGTTTGTGAATAAATGACGCGGCCGCGTTCCATTGGTCGGCAGCGGTAGCAAAGCTCACATCCAAGGTCTTGAGCGAGACTGGCATCTGTAATCGGCTGGCGGTTGTCGTGCCGCTCAATAATGGAATCTGGGCGCTACGCCCAAGTGCTAGCTTC
>CBDUAB010000333.1:0-5212 GCA_965365045.1 uncultured Planctomycetales bacterium | reverse complement strand
GTGCATCGGTTGGAGATATTCCGAGCCGGTGCTGCGGTCGCTGGCCTACGCGTTGTTAAACCACGAAGGTGAGCCCAATCCAGCCGATAACGACCTGTCGGCGGACCAACCGTGGCGAAAAAACCTCGAGCGCGTCAACCGAATTAATTCGCAATGGCTAGGCGGCACGCTCGATGACCAAGCCACCACGGAAATGATCCGCACGCTGCGCGGTGGATCGGCTGATGATAGCTCCGAACTCGTTGTCGAACTGCTCAACCGGGGTGTCGCTCCGCAATCGGTTTTTGACGGCCTGTTGAACGGGGCCGGTGAACTGCTGATGCGGCAGCCCGGTATTGTGGCATTGCACGCGGTGACCACGACGAATGCCATGCATTATCTTTTCACTGCCAGCGATGATCCTGAAACACGAAAGCTGATCTTACTTCAAAATGCGGCCTTTTTGCCGCTGTTCCGTGAAGCAATGAAGAATCGTGGGGACATTGGCAATCAAAAGATTGACGAAATCGAAGCGAACACCGCGGACGTGAACGGTGACCCGATCAGCGAGGTCTTTGCCAGCTTGAAGCAGGACCCGACGACCGCCTCGGCAAAAGTCTTGGCGTTTTTGCAAAACGGCGGCGATCCCCGGCAGTTCATCAACGTGGCTCGGCGCTTGATATTCTTAAAGGGAACGGACTCACATGATTACAAATTCAGCTCCGCGGTGCTCGAGGACTACTACCATACTTCACCACAGTGGCGCAATCAGTATCTCGCCGCGTCGATCAATCGCCTGCGGAGCAGCACGGAACCGGACAACCAACTTGTGCAAAGGGCGCGCGCGGCACTTGGCGTGTCGTGACGGACGAAAGACCGCCGAGGTTGCCAATATGAATACAGGTGCAGGAACGCACTTTGCAAAGATGCACACTAGCCCGACGCGCACGCGACGGGCTAGTGAAGAAAGTGGCTTCCTGCACCCAATGAATACGCCGAAGGCGTTAAACATCATAGCCCAGGGTAAGAAAACACGAGTAACACGAGTGATTTCGCCACCCTGGGTACTCGTGCCCGCGTGTCGGCGGCCGAGTAACAGCATTGACATCAATCGGAGTTCAACCGAGGCCGAATCAATCCGCGCGCTGCCTCGTCCTCGGTAGAACTCCATAACAAGACGTAAACAAACAACCACCAGAAATCGTGCGGGCAAGAAACCGTTAAACACAGGAAAAACCTTCGATGAGAATTCCAGGATTTCAATTTTATACTTTGCTGTTAGTCACATTCTCCGCCGTCAGCGTCTTAGCGGATGACAAAGTCGAAACGGTCCTGGAAGCTCTCATCAACCCGTGCGGCGTTGCCGTCCAACCTGAAACAGGCCATGTCTTTGTGTCAGATAGTGGCGCCGGTCGAATCATCCGCGTCGTTGACGGCAAAGCGCGGGATGTCATCACCGATTTCCCCATGGATGTGTATGGCGAAGATCCCAAGTACGACATCGGCCCACTTGGTTTGCTTTTCCTTGACAAGGACACACTTGTGGTCGGGGGCGGCGGCAATCTGGATGGTGAAGAACTCGTGCGGGTGTACAAGGTTCCGGCGGCGGGCAAGGACGCAATCAAAGCCGATGAAATGAAGGAGAGCGTTGGGCCGCTGACAAAGACCGAGGAGATCGCCGGCGAGGGCAACTTTTATGCGATCGCGGCCAACGAAACCGCAATTTTTGTTACCAGCAACGGCGATGATACCAAGGGATGGGTAGCGCGTGCCGACCACGACGGCGACGGCAAGCTGGGCGAACTCACTCGTTTCATCGCTACAAAAGAGGCGACCTTCGATTCTACGAAAGAGGCCGTCGATGTTGATGCGCCCGTCGGAATCACGATCAGCCCCGACGGGTACCAGGTGGTGGTCGGCCAGATGGGAGAAATCACCGACGCAAAAGATAGTTTGCTGTCTTTCTACGCGGCAAGCGACGGCACGCCGTTGCTCAACCTGGAAACTGGTCTGTTTGACATCACTTCCCTCGCATATAGCCCAAAGACAGGTCAGCTTTATGCGTTGGACTTTGCCTGGAAGAAATCCAAGGAAGGCGGCCTGTTTCGGTTGGACGGGCATGGCACGGGCAAAGGCCAGACGTGCAAGGCCGTAAAACGGGCATCGCTCGACAAACCCACGGCGATGGCATTTGGCCCAGATGGCTCGCTCTACATGACCATCTTTGGCACCGCACAAGAAGTCAAGGAAGACGACAAAGAAAAAGACGCCGAGAAGAAGCGAAAACCGGGAAAGCTACTCAAAGTAGCGCCCAGCTTGTAGTCTGAAGAATCTCTTTTGTCTTCACACAAATTCGACTTGCATACTGATGTCATCTCCCGTATCTACGGGGGTTGGCGGCTTTTTAACACTCAGGAGAGAAAACGTGAAACTTGGAGAGTTGTCAACAAGAAGCGTCTCTTAGGTAACGCCGGAAGATTCCGTCGACAAAGCAATTAACATCATGGAGGAACACGGTTTTCACCATCTCCCCGTACTTTCGGCTGGCCAGACCGTCGGAATGATTTCTGATCGTGACCTCTTGATGGTCGGCGGGGGCAGGACGACGAGGCGCGGAAGAGTGCGAGTTCGGATAAAGACGGACAACCGCGAGTTGCGGATATTATGTCGCAGCCAGTACTCACTCTGTCGCCAGATGACGCCGTACGTTCGGCAATCTGGCTGATGATCACCCAGCGAGTCCACGCCATTCCGTTGATTCGCGGCGATCGGTTGGTCGGTCTCGTAACCGAATCCGATATGCTACACGGACTCATTTCTTCGGGCGCCGTCTCGCAACTTGAAGATAATGCGTTTTTACAGCAGCCAGTGATGTCACATATACGAGGGAAGTTGGTGACAGTTGGTCCGACGGCGTCACTGGACGATGTCGTGGACATCATGCGCAGTAAGCAGATCCGTCACTTGCCCGTGGTCAACGACGACGAGTTGGTCGGGATTGTTTCGGACCGGGACGTACGCCGAGCGCTGGGAAACGCGGCAGCAAAGGATGCGCAGGCCCAAGAGTCGGGTAAACTCTATTTAGAGCCATCCGAAGTTTGCCGAGTGATGACCACGGTGTTGCGGACCATATCCCCGTCCGCATCCGTGGAAGCCGCTGCCGAAGAGTTGCTACGGCACAAGGTTCATTGCCTCCTCGTTGTTGATGATGATGGCAAATTGCTTGGCTTGATCACCGACACGGATCTACTTAGCGCGATCGGCGCGGCCGACAAGGAAGCTTCGCTGAAACAATGATTAAATAGCGTTTCCTTGTCCCAAACGCAGTGTCGATGCATTTTCAAGTTGCGCAGTTCTTAGTGACGTGACGTAGCTTGCGGCCGGCGCAATCATTCGTGTTGACAAAACCTTGGACGACCGTGTCGCTCAGGTTGACGAAGCATCTCACCAGTGGCTTTCACCGTTCGTGACGCTGGCGCGCAAAACGCCATCCGTTCGAGCGGCCGTCAATGCTACGCGCGCGTGTCCACCAACGCTTCTTACGGGCCAACTCGCGACTCATGCCAACCTTTGCGAGTTCTATTCGCTTTCTACACAGTATTTCATTGACCCAGACGCCGGTCGGTTTCCAATCTCGATGGGCTCTATCCAGATAATTGGCAGAATATCTGTCATATTCCAAATGCGATTTCGTAAATGGTAAGCCCTTCTTCCTCAACGACCTACCACTCAATCCGGTCAAGCAATTCGCGGAGCCGCCTTCCGCGCGAAGGACTTAACATCTCGACAAAAGCGATGCGTCCTTTCAGATGCGCGTAGAAATCGTCGTTCCCCGCACGGTTCTGGGTTTGTGGCCCATGTCGAATACTGTTCACAAGCGTCGCCTTGAGACGATCATAGTCCGCTCTGGGAACGTTGGTTCGTTTGTTAACCAAGACGCCTGCCAATCGCTGTTGAACGCCCTCTCTCATGATTCGAGTTTTTCGATGATGCACCAAAAAGCCTTCCTCCATGACGGTCGCACACGCATGCAGGTGAAACCGCTTGACGACACGCTCGAAGTCGCGCCCGCCGGAAAATGCAAGATCGTCCGCATACCGCGTGTATTCCGCATCGACAGAATACGCTAACCCCAACAGTCGACAGTCGACTCGATAGGCACACAGATTGGCGAGTGCGGGAGACGTCGGCGTGCCCTGTGGTAAGTGGGTCTGGGCATAAAGCCACATCGCTTGACGCCTCTGTGGACTAGGAATTGCCACGTTATCCCAGACGTCCAACGGAACGCAATTCGTGCAAAGCCCCGCCAACAAATCGGAAACCGCGTCGGGATAGCCGATGGTGCGAAACAAGGCCTGAACTCGCGCCACCGATATGGACGGAAAAAAATCGTGGAGGTCCATCCGCAAGACAACACGCTTTCCGACGTGCCTGGACACAAAGGACTTGACTGACCTTCCGCGACGAAAACCATGCGCCGCATCATGGGCCGGAACGTGGTTAAGGATGCCGCTCAGGATGCGACGCTGGAACTCTTTTAATCGCGATTTCGGCGCTTCCACCAATCGGACTTGGGCGAACCGCTTCGTCAATGGGCGGTAGTTGTAGTGCCGTAGCCGACCTTGATTGACTTTGTATTCCAACGAACGCAGGTCGGCAAACCACTCCAACTCTCGAATCGTAATTCCAAGCCATTGCGACAACTCGGCAACGCTACAGATTTCCGGAACCTCCCACTGCTTGGCCGCTTTCACCGGACACATCGTCGCGGGCGTTGCAATCAATTCTTCTAAGCTGAGGCTGTACTTGTCGCAAGCGCGTAAGAAACCCGCATCTCGTCGGATGAATTTGGCTACGGAACTCTGTCGCGGGCGGGGCCCGTCGCCAAAGGAAGCGATTACGCGGCGCGCAAGCGGTCGAAGCCATCGCCATCGCCAACCCAACAAACGACTTCCGCGATCAACGAGGCCATCAAGTTCGAGTGGCCCAGCGACGAAGGCAGCTGCAATAGTGCGGGCAATGACAGCGTTCGAATACATAAAAAAAGACGACAGAGCACTCCAACGAGTCTGGTCTGGCGTGAGCAGTCATGCGTGGGAACGCATCCCCGCTCACGCGACGAAATACAAATCCTTCACGATCCCCTGGGGTAGCCCCAGAGAGGCAAGGAGTGGACCTTTCGGTCGTCCTTCGCCAGCTTGGTAATGCTCAGCCGCCAATGTCTACCCAATAA
>CBDUAB010000332.1:0-5214 GCA_965365045.1 uncultured Planctomycetales bacterium | reverse complement strand
TCGCCGAAGTAGTGGTTCAGTTGGCCTACGTGTACCACGGGCTCACCGTGGTGCATCGTGCCAGCGGATTTCTCTGCTGACTTGATCCGATCCACCCTATCCTCGGGAGTTGACCCGTCACGTTGATCGTTCACCGTCAGAATACCTCGGCCGGGTCCGCGGAAACCACTTTGCGTGTTGCCAGCCCACCAGCAATCGTGCACATGAAGACTGTCAACACTAACATCAGCACGGTCAACATGGTATTCATACGCATGACTAAACCCGTCAAACGCGTAATGATCCAATAGGAAGCATAGCTAAGTACCCAGCCGAGAAGAAAACTCATCAACGACAAATACAACGCGTGGCTTAGCACAACGCGTTCCAAGTAGCGGTTCCCGTATCCAATCGCCTTGAGAGTGCCAAACTGAGGCAGCTGATCTGACAAGTCCGTAAAAAGTACTTGATAGCAGATTACTAGTCCGACGACAAAGCCGACGAGTGCGCCGACGGCGAAAACGGTCCCCACGGGGGAGACTTCCTTCCAATATCCCTGCTCGAACTCCATGAACTCGCGCTTGGTAAACGCTTTGACGTCGCTAGGGAGTTGTGATGAGATCGCTGCCTTCGCCGCAATCACGTCCGAACCCGGTTTCAGTTTAATAACTCCGATTTCAACTCGACGGAGACGTGGCAAAGTGGTGTCCAGTTCCGGGAACAACTTCAGATAATTCCGATCGCTCATCACAACATTCCCATCAACGGTGAAATCAGTTCCTAAGGGGAACGTTCCGATGACGCGAACGGTCCGTCGTGCCAGCTCGGTGCGCGTTCCAGGGGATGCCCGGCCGACAAAACTGCGGCATTTCGAATCCACGAGCACTGTGTCCGGTAACTTGAGTGTTTCCAGGTGAGATGTGATCTCGGGAATTAGGAACACTGGCTGGTCCGGATCGAACGCCATGACACGAATGACGTGCGTACTGCGGTCGAAAGGGTTCTTCCACATGGACCTATCCTGTTCCATATACAGCGGTCGTGCGCTTATAACGTCAGGGAGGGCTAGGACTTGGTAAAGCCGCCTGCGCGGAATCTGATCTGCCGTGAACATTCGGTACTTGGTGGAACTGACAAGAAACAAGTCACCGTCAAGCAGCCGAATGAACTCGATCGAGCTATCCAACATGGCATTGCGAAAACCGAGTTGCATAAACATCAGATAGACCGAGAACGTGACACCAGATACAGAAATGAACAATCGCCACGGATTGGCGGTTAGATTTCTCCATGCCAGCGGTACTCGGGAGCCAAGCATGATTGTTACCTACATTAAATCGGCAGGGTCCGCCAAGTGAAGCTTTCGCAGCGACAAGAGGCTCGATACCACGGACATCGTCATCGCCAGGCCAAACACAAAAACGGCACGCGTTAATGTCATGAAAATAGGTAAGTGCACGGTTTCGCTCACCATGCTGTACAGTATAAACGATCCAAGTAGACCGGGAATGAATCCCACCACGACCAGCAGGACGGCGCTCTCGACAATCAGCAGCGATAGATAACGATCCGTATAACCCATCGCTTTCATGGTCGCCAAGTTCGGCAACTGACGGATGATCTGATTCGATAGCGTTTGATAGAGAATCACGGTGCCCACGAGAAACGCGACGAGGACTCCAAATCCAAAAACCATCCCCGTCGATGTATTCACGACCCAATAATGCTGTTCGTCAGACATGAACTCATCTCGCGTCAGCACGTCTACGTCATCGGAAAGAAGGTCCCGCAGCTTACGCGCCTCAGACCCTACGTCGGCGCCAGGCCGCAGCTTGATCAATCCTAGGCTTACCTCGTCCAGCGACCGACCAGCAAAGATGCGAATGAAGTTCTGATCGCTCACGAGAATCGATCCCAATTCGATGAAGCCCGTGCCAATGGTGTATTGACCGACCAGCTTTACCTCGCGTTTTCCAACTTCGACGACTCGGCCCATCCGCTGGGGTCCGAAGACCGTCCGGGTATGGCGATCCACCGCGGCCGTGTCCGGTTGGTTTAGAACCTTTGTCAGTTGCTGAACTTCAGGGGTTCGGAAGACGGAATGGTGGAGCGGAAAGGCCATGACAAAGATGGCTCGGCGCGTTCGGGAACGGCCATCAACCCAATGCTCATACCCGACGTAAAACGGAGACGCACTCTCAACGGCCGCGAGCCGTTGCGCTTGATAAATCCGGCGACGGGGAAACACTCCGGGGCGGGCAAGATACGAATACTCTCGCGAGACCAGGATCAAATCAAAGTCAAGTTGGTCATAGATTTGCGTGGCACCGGACAACACACTGCCGTAAAAACCAAGCTGCAGGAACATCAACAGAATCGCGAGGGTTGCTCCGGCGACGGCTAAGAAGGCATTCACCTTCGAGTGCAACAGCAGCCGCCATGCGAGCATCGTTCCCATCGACTAGAATCTCCTGAATCCGTGCTCTCTCTACTGGGTTCTCCGTTCACGCAACGGCCAACAGGATCTCAAACCATCTTGAAGGGTGTGGTACAGCTATGAATGACTTTCCCCGCTTGCCAGCGCGTCCAAATAGTCACGTCCAAATAGCCACGTCCATCCGCAGAATCACTGCAATCCATCCGCCGATTACAACATCTCGCCATCTTACCATCTCGCAGTGTGCGGTGCGTCGTGGTTGAATGTCAAGTGTTCGCGGTACGTGGTCGCCAATTCCGGTGCAATCGTGCTCGTTGAAATTGACTTGCACATGAAAACGAATCAAGAATAAGGACTGGCGTGATTCCTCTGGGATGATCGGGATTCTGTCAACTGGAGCAAAAGCTTGACCGGAGACCTGCCGACCAACTCAGGGCTTGGCCAATTCACGCTACGGGTCCAAGGACTCGTTTGTTGCAATCCGTGAAAATAGATGGAGTATTCGTGAAAACGAAACTACTGTATGCGCTGTTCCTGGCCACTTGCGGTTTCGGAGCATATTGGATGTACCAGCAGGGGCTGCCATTCGCTGGCCAGTCGGGCGATGGTAGCGGATCGTTGCCTGAAACGCATGCGGCGGAACACGCTAACTCAAATCGAGTTGTCGCGGCCCTCGGGAGACTTGAACCGCGCACTGAAGTCATTGGGTTGGGCGCGTCGATGGACGAGCGTTTGTCCAGGCTATTGGTGAGCGAAGGGGAATTCGTTGATCAAGGACAAGTGTTGGCATATCTTGAGTCGTTTGACGAGCGCATGGCCGAAAAAGGCAAAGTTGTGGCTCAGCTCGACGAGGCACGTAAGCTACTGCTGGCGGAGACCGCGCACGGCGAAGCGCTGATTCGCGAAGTGGCGATTGAGATTACGCAAATCGAAAAACTGCAACCGCTAGCCATCGAAGCTCAGGAGGCAAAGGTTCGTTCGGCCCAAGTCAAGCTGAAAAACAGTCGCAGCGAATTGGAACGCAAAAGGATATTGATCAAAAATCGCGGCGTCTCCGAAGAGGAGATGGAGCGGGCCGAGCTTGCGGTGCGTCAAGACGAAGAGTCGCTGACCAGCGGCCAAGCGACACTCAAGCAGTTGCGATATCAGTTAGAGCTTGATCGCTTGATGGCGCAGACAAAACTACAGCGCGCAAAGGCTGGATTGGCGCGCTCGCAAGCCGCGATCGCCGTCGAGTCGCTGGAGAAGCAGATCGAATTTCTGGAATCGCGGATCCAGCGCACGATGATCCGCGCACCCATCGATGGTCAAATACTCGAGGTCCTTACTTGGCCGGGGGAGAGGCTTGGAAACCAACCTATCCTGCAAATGGGTGACACTAAGGAAATGCACGCCGTGGCCGAAGTGTACGAAACCGACATCGGTTTGGTCCGACTGGGTCAGAAAGCGACGATTCGCAGTCCGGCATTACCGCGAGAATTGGCAGGGAGCGTGGTGCGAGTAGGAGTGCAGATTTACAAGAACGACATCCTCGATGTTGACCCAGCGGCCGACGCGGACGCACGGGTCGTGGAAGTGCGGATCCGATTGGATGAGCCTGACCTGGTGGCAGGCCTTTCCAATCTACAAGTCGACGTCAAGATTCGATTGGCCGACGCGGCAATAGTTGAGGAAGAGATGATCGTACCGGGAGGAAGCAAATGACGCGCCCCGTTCACGTTGGAGGACGTACTATTGCGCAGCGAAAAAAAAGCGGTTGACCGAATCGCTCGACGCCGAATTCGCCGATAACTGTTTGTACGTTTTGCGAAAGCAGGAATTCCGCGAACCGACTCGCCGCGTGATGATTGACGCTGGGATGTCTTTCGGAACTGACAACGATCACGGTGTACGGATTTTGAAGCACGGGATCGCCTTCGCAGAGGATCGTCAAATCGAGTCGTACCTGCTGAGCAAAAAAGGTGCCCCGGTCAGAAAGGGTGTAGGCTCGCTTCTCGCTCGCCATTCTGAGTGCCTCGGCCATGCCTGCCCCACCGCGAATGTACCACTGCCCTTGTGGTTCGATCTTGCCATCGCTCCAGATTGTTTTCTCCTTCATGTGTGTTCCCGACTCATCGCCTCGTGAAATGAAAGGAGATGCGTTTTGGGCGATCCGGCGAAACGCCTCGGTGATCGCGGTTTCGTGTCCGGCATTAGCCGGGTCGGTTTGTGGTCCGACGAGTACGAAATCATTGTGCATGACCGGATGCCGTTGATCTCCATGTCCTGCGGCCATGAACTTTTCTTCGGCATCAGGAGCGTGTGTCAACAAGACGTCGGCGTCGCCACGTTTGCCCAATTCGAGGGCTTGACCGCTGCCCACAGCGACAACCTTCACTTCGATGCCGGTCTCGGTCTCGAACATGGGAACGAGCACGTCCAGAAGGCCGCTGTCCCGTGTGCTCGTCGTGGTTGCCAGCATCAGCGTCTTCGACGCGTCCGGCGATTGCGTGCAACCGGCCACTAGCAGAGCAATGACCGTCAATTGAATCCATTTCATCTGTCGAAAACCAGTCAAGGCACTGTCCCGTCTTTCAGTACACCATTCGACCCTGCACGAAATCGGCGGTACGGGGATCGGATGGATTTTCATAAAATTCTTCCGTCGGGGTCGCTTCGACCAGTTCTCCATTCAAAAGCAGAGCGGTTCGACTTGCAACTCGGCGCGCCTGAAATAGATTGTGGGTGGCCCACACGACCGTCATACGACGTTCTTGCCGGACTTGATGGATCGTTTCCTCGACCAAGGCCACGTGAGC
>CBDUAB010000331.1:0-5220 GCA_965365045.1 uncultured Planctomycetales bacterium | reverse complement strand
CTCGTGCAAGGCCCGGCGGGTTTCTTCGATCAGGCGTGCACCGTGCTCACGGGACATTTCACCACGTTCGACGAGTTCCTTAATCTCGTTGATCCGGTGTTCGACTCCTTCTCGCATGCGACCCGCTGTAGGAGTACGATGGACGCTTCGACGAAGCGCCTCCATCATGACTCGGGCCTGTTCAAGGTTAATCTCGCCTTCTGCGACGGCTCCGCCGAGACGTTTTTCGACGGCGTCGTAGTCCTGAGCGTTCGTCATTCCGAATGGAAGCACGACTAGCCCGCACACGAGCACACACGCCCGCACCCAATGTGATTTGATAGGAATCGGGCTTTGTGAAACGATCATTTCGACTCTCCTCGTAAGTGTGTCGCAACTGCCGAAGGTCGTTGCTGGGGAAGGACAAGTCGCGTCGTTGGACGCGACGAAATCAACTGCCTTGAGAAGCGTTTCCGCGTACCGCACGCGTTGGCTGATATCTTGTGCTAGGACCATGCCGTCGCAGCACGATTCCTGGTGAATCCGAAGTTCTCGCCGTGCCCACCACACGACCGGATTCCACCAAAACAACATGGCGAGGATTGTCGCGAAGGTATTCGTCCAATGGTCTCGCCGGGCGTAGTGCGACATCTCGTGTTGGATAATGAGCCGCGCGCCTTCGGGCTCGACCGCGGTCATCAGTTGGCCCGGCAAGACGATCAGCGGTCCACGCGAACTGGCCCACAAGAAAGGCGATATCGTGCCGTTGACGATACGAACCGACGGAACGCGCTTGACTCTCAAACGCTGAGACGCCAAAAAAGCTACGTCTCGCATCCATTGCGGAGCTGGCTCGGCATGTTGAACTAGTCGCCCGATCAGTCGCACGCGTGAGAGACTTCCGAGCAACAGCGCTAAGCTGCCGAGCGCTGACACGGCGACGGCACAATGAGGGGTGAGAATGATTTGTGCGGTTTGCGTGAGTATCGTCCCATCGTCTTGACGACCAGATCGAAGGGTCTCAGAACTTACCGACCTCGCCTCGTCCTCAGCCGGGGACGTAACCGCTAGAAGATCATCCGGGAACTGCTCCGATCGAGTTGAACCGACAGACACTGGAACCGCAAAGAGCGGCGGAGTTACAAGCTTCACCAGCACCAGCAGCCATAGTGCATGGCACACATGTGGTTGGTTTCGCAGGTGCCGGATTCGTTGCGCCACGAAGACCACGACGGCCAGACCGCCCGCCAGGCATGCATTCCACAAAAGGACATTGATAATTTGCGACATGCGTTGCCTCGGCCTAACGGGCCTTGTCGATTATTTTGCGGATTGTTTCGCGATCCCGCTTGCTCAAATTGATCTTGTCGACCAATGGCAGAAACATTGGCGTCAATGCCCCATCAAAGTAGCTATCAGCGATCTGCTGAATCTGGTCTCCGACAAGCGTTGAGCGGTCGATTGTCGCCGTAAAGCTGTGCGCAAAACCGCTCCGATCGCGAGCCACATACCCTTTCTTTTCAAGCTGATCGAGGAGACTGTTCACGGTGGCGTGGTAGGCCGGCGTGTTCTCCGAGTAAAGGGCGTACGCAATGTCGCGAACGACGGACGGTCCTTGTTCCCAGAGGTGGTTCAAAACGGAAAGCTCGGCTTCGGTAGCGATCGCACTCGGTCGAGCCATCTAGGTTTCTCCTGATCTCATCGAAGGCGTGACACCTGCGAATTCTAAGGTGCAACACCTTTGATGTCAAGAGGCCGGTCTCCGGTTGGAACTGAGCACGATTTGAGCACCGCTACCTTTACGGCGATTTCGCTGAGGCGCTGGTCGCCGCCGCTGCGACGGCAAGGAAACAATCTGGCGAAATCGTGACTGCCGACTTCAACTGCACCCCGTGGGGGCGGCCTCAGCGCGCTAGCGAAAGCTAGAAAACTGTGTTTCGGCGCGGAGGTCGAATTCGCCTCAGCGAGTTACGCGTGCCACGTAACCTCCGAGGACGATGCATCCTCCGCGAGTTCAGTTGGAGGCAAAATGCGGGCGGTGTATTAGACCTCCGCGAGTTGGCGGAAGCAGCAAGTACGTGAACCGGCTGCGGCAGCTCGCGAGCTACTTGAAGTGATTCGGCACTTTGGCGTTTGGCCGATATCGCATGAAACAGACAATGAAATAGGCCAGGCCTAGCCAACGCACTAGCCCGGGCGAACCGGAGGGTATTTAGGGACCATTAGTACAACGACCCTGCCTGACAACTGGCACAAGCTACATATTGATTTCGAAACCCGCGCGGTTTTCGCGGGCGAGAAACGAGTTTGCCTCAGCGTCTCCGATGATCTCTCGTTTGTCAGGGTCCCACGTCAGGTCGCGGTCCAGTCGCATGGCGATGTTGGATAGGTGGCAAATCTCGAGCATGCGGTTATGCGTCCAGACGTCGGAGATCGGTTGCTTACGAGCATCCATGCACTCGATGAAGTTAGCCGTGTGATTCTCGCTGACCTTTCCGCCGTAAACATCTTCGATCGCCCCTTCCGGCAGCGGATCGTCCTTCAGGTTCTCAACGGGCTTGCCGACGATCTTGCCTCGGTTGACGAAGAACCGGCCTTTCGTTCCCTCAAACAAGATGCCATTGTCGCCTTCGCTGGTGATGATCATTTCGACGTTGTTGGGCATATCGACTTTGATTTTGAATTTGGTGGCGGCATTGTACTGATCATGCACTAACGGGTGTCCGTCCTTGTATTCGACCGGCAACGTGTATTCGAGCGGCGACACTTTGCTCGGGCCTGTGTCGCTGGCTCCCAGGGCCCAACAGGCGATATCGACGTGATGCGCGCCCCAGTCCGTCAGTTTTCCACCGGAGTACTCGTGCCAATTTCGGAAGGCGTAGTGACAATTGCTGTAGAGCGGTACGCCACCACCGTAACCGGTGCGCATCTCGGGGAGAGCCCGGTAGTCAACCTTCGGCGCCGGCCCCAGCCAGAAGTCCCAGTCGAGCCCTTGAGGAACAGGAGCGACCGGGATGACGGGTGAAGCTGACATGCCATTGATGCCACACGTCACCTTTTTGACCGTTCCAATCCGACCATTTCTAACCAAGGCGATGGCCTGAAGAAACCGCTGTCCGGATTCCGTTCGCTGCATCGTGCCAACCTGAAAGACTCGACCAGTCTCCTTGACGACCTTTTCGATAAGCTTGCCTTCGGCGATGGTCAACGTGAGCGGCTTTTCACAGTAAACATCTTTCCCCGCGTACATCGCTTCGACGGCGATCTTGGTGTGCCATTGGTCCGGGGTTGCGATCATGACCGCATCGATATCTCTTCGATCGAGGATTTTTCGATAGTCCTTGTAGGCGTCTGTTTTTTTGCCTTGTGCTTTTTCCGTCTTCTCGACGTTGGCTCCGAGCACGTTCGCATCGACGTCGGCAAGTGCCGCGAAATCGGCGAATCGAAACGACTTGGATGTGATGGCCCAGCCCTGGTTGCGCAAACCGATGGTCGCAAAGACCGGGCGGTCATTGGCCGATCGGAAACCGAAGGCTCTGTTGGGCGACGGGAGCAGAACGCCTGCTACCACCGCTGCGGACACCCCATGAAGAAACTGACGGCGAGTTGTTTGGCGCGAATTCGGCATTGTGCGAAATCCTCTCGAAAAACCAGTCAAAAAGCCAGTATGGGTTGCATCGCAGACGCATTTCCGCGGGGGCGCACCGCTGTGAAAAACGTCCCGATGTCGTCAACAAATCATAACTGCAATTGCCGACTGGTGCACTCGCACGTCACAGCCTCGAAGAAATGGGAGCGCGGAAGTTGCGGGTCGATATTTGGTGACGCATAACAAACCGTCGCAGAGGCAGTCGGCCGTCCTGGTGATAGATGCCGCTCTATCTCGGCGGTATTATGGTAGGCATGTCTGACGTCACGCGACTCCTCTCACAGATCGAGCGACGTGATCCATGGGCGGCTGAAAACCGCAATCCATTCGACAACATGCAAAACTAGCAGGAATATGAATAGCCGCACATTTCTCAAACTGATTGTATCGACAACTGCGTTGTGGATGGCGGGTGCTACGCTATCGCTTGCTCAGAACAAGCAGCGTTCGCCCAACATCATCTTCATCTTGACGGACGACCAAGGGTGGACCAGCGTTTCTTATCGCTCCGATCCAGCGTTACCTGAATCGGCAAGCGATTATATCGAGACGCCGCGATTGGCGCGGGCCGCGCGTGAGGGCATGCGTTTCACGGATGGCTACGCCCCCAACGCGCAGTGTTCTCCGACAAGACATGCCGTTCTCTTCGGCCAGAACTGCGCCCGTCACATTTACGGAAAGGATCTCGAGTGGACGCAGAAGGCGCCGGACTGGCTTACCATTCCAAAAGTACTCAAGGAGGCCAATCCGAAATATCGCGCCGCCCATTTCGGCAAGTGGCACGTCGGTGTGACGCCGGATGCTATGGGTTTCGACTATAGCGACGGAGCGACGAGCAACGCCGGCGGCGATACACAGGGCGGCTCACATCGCGATACCGGCGGCGTCGGAGCGAAACTCAAGCGGTACAACGCCAAGCACGGGATCGTGCCGCCGACGCTGAACACGAGCTACTCCAAGCTTCCGGTCTACTATCCAGATGAGGATCCCAAAGGCGCCATCAGCATGGCCGCGCGTGCGCGAGAATTCATGCGCGAGAGCGTCACTGACGAGCGACCTTTTTTTGCTTATATCGCCCACTTCGCCACTCATTTGGATCTTGTGTCCAATCACCAGACCTATGAATATTTCAAGAACAAGCCGCGGGGGCGAAAGCACGACAATCCCGCATATGCTGCGATGGCCAAAGATATGGACTTGGCCATTGGGCAAACCCTGGACGCGGTAAAGGAACTGGGTATTCAGGACAACACCTACATCTTCATCATGAGCGACAATGGCGGTGTACAGCACTTCATCCAGTCCGCCAGCCTGGATCAGAACAACGACGTCATCGAGACCCACGAAACGTCGATCACGTGGCGTAATTTGCCGCTGCGGCACGGCAAGCACGAATACTATGAGGGCGGCATTCGCGTTCCGTTTCTCGTACTGGGACCCGACGTCGAGCCGAATTCGGTCAGTCGCGTCCCTGTCACCGGACTCGATCTGTTGCCGACCTTTGCGGCGTTGGCCGAACATGGCGGCCGCCTCCCGGAGAACCTCGACGGGGGGAGCATGGTTTCGGTATTGCGCAACAACGGGCGAGGGCA
>CBDUAB010000330.1:0-5223 GCA_965365045.1 uncultured Planctomycetales bacterium | reverse complement strand
CGCCGACGATCAATTGCAATGCGGTGATCGCATTACGGTCATTGGTACACGCGAGCAAATGGACGAAGTTAGTCGTTACATACACAACAAACAGCCACCCAAGAAAACCATCGTTATCGCCGGTGGTGGAGAAACTGGTTATCATTTGGCACGCGCGATTGAGGGCTTTCGTTTCGCCACGGTTGTCCTGGAAATGTCCCATGATCGCTGTGAGTTCTTGGCAAACAAGCTCAAACACCAAACCGTTGTTGAGGCCGACGCGACCCGACGCGCCGTGCTCGAAGAAGAACGTGTTAGCCAGGCAGACGTTTTCGTGGCATGTTTTGGCGATGACGAAGATAACATCATGGCCTGCGTCGAAGCACGTGAGATCGGAGCCAAACGAGTGATGTCCATTGTCGACCGCCCGGACTATGCGAATGTAGTTGGCAAACTCGGCATCGATCTGGCCGTCAGTCCTCGTGAAGTGATGGCCAAACAAGTCCTCGGCTTCCTTAATAAAGGCGCAATCATTTCGCGCGCGCCTATAGCCGGCAGTGATATCAGCGTGCTGGAACTCCAAGTCGAAGAGGGCGCGCCGATTACCGAACATGTGCTGGCGAATCTACAGCTACCGAGTCAGTGTCTGATCGCGGCCGTGTCGCGCGAAGACTACGTGCGCGTTCCCGGCGCCGATGATCGATTGCGTGCGGGAGATACTGTCGTCGCGCTCGTTGATCGCGCTGCCGAGACGAAAATGCTTCCACTCTTCGATGGACCTGCATGAGTACTTGGTCCAAAATGAATTGTTCGTTTCTTTCTGAGTCACGCGACAGGAGATACGGGACGCGGGATACGGGTTGCGGGTTACGGGTTGCGGGATAGAGGATGGGGGATACGGACGCAAGTTGTTTTCCGCGTGGACTATGTATGGGACGTCGGACCTGTATCGCGCAACACCGCAACCCGCAACCTTGACACCCGCAACCTTGACACCCGCGGCTAGCGCCGTCGGCTCAATACACGAATCGTGAGGACGGGCGTTCAGCGCAAACTGGTTGGTCATGAATCTTCGTTTGGTCGCAAAATTACTTGGCATCGTCAGCCTGCTGATCGGTGCCACGATGATATTCAGCTTGCCATGGGCTATTCCATCGCTGGGCACGCGCGATGCAGCAGGCATTACCGTCACCGGTGAGTTCGAGATCCGTGGCTTTTGCGCACTATCGAGGAGCGTCGTTTTTTGTTTTCTCATCGGCGGTGGATTGTGGTTGTGGGGCCGCAAGAGCCAAGGGCAGATGTTTCGTAAAGAAGCCATGGCGGTGGTTGGCTTGAGCTGGCTCATGGCGACGTTTCTGGGCGCGTTGCCGTATTGGTTAAGCGAGACGCAGCAAGGCCCATCCATCCGCTTTCCTGAATCTACGCAACGATCTCTTCCTGAGGAATCTACGCAAGAGCCTCTTCCTGAGTCGAACCAACAGACTCCTGAATCTAAGCAGCCGCCTGCTCCCGCAGCCGCACAGCAACCTTGGGTAGTTGTCCGAGGATTGCTTGGCGTACGCGGTTGGCGGCCGCTGGAACAGTTGAAGAAAAACGAGGCGACGTTGGTTCGTCAACTCCTCGCCCACGGTAGCCGTGGCTTGCCGGCGGAGGAAATCAACAAAATTGACCCCAGCGGTGTGGCGCTGCTGGATCAACTGGCCCAACGCGACCAATGGAAACGCCTCCTGCTGGTACCCGACGACAATGGCCCCAGCGACCGCTGGCAGAACTATCGGATTGCCCATCTTCGCATGTCCATGGTTGACTCAATGTTCGAGTCCCAATCCGGTTTCAGCACGACCGGTTCGACCGTAATTGCCGACCTGGAGGATCCGTTTGTTGTACCGCATTGCATACTCTTTTGGCGCAGCAGCACGCACTTCCTGGGTGGCTTGGGAATCATTGTGCTGTTCGTGGTCCTGTTGGGACAAGGCTCCAAAAACAAAGCACTGATGTTGGCCGAAATGCCGGGCCCCAGCCAAGACAGCTCCATGGCGCGCATCCAGCATGTGGCCTGGCGCTTCGCCGGCATCTATGTCGCCCTAATCGTCGTGCTCACGATTTTGCTCTGGCTTTTCGGGCTCACGTGGTTTGATGCGATCTGCCACGCTTTCGGCACCATGGCCACGGGCGGCTTCAGCACATACAACTCCAGCGTCGGCTTTTTCAACTCCGCCAGGATCGACTATACGATCGTACTGTTTATGATTCTCGCGGGATCCAACTTTACATTGCTCTACCTTCTGATTGTCAAACGTCAGCTCGGCAAGTTATTCCGGGATACCGAATGGCGCGTGTATGTAGTAATCATCTTGCTGGCCACGTTCGCCATCATGATCGTTGGCAACTTGCACGACAACTTTGCCGACCTCCCGGGGGACGAAACCTCCCTGCCCGCCGCCGAAGCCTCCCTTCCTGCCGTCGATGCCGACATGCCAATCGGTACGATGTGGTTACGCAGCCTGCAGTACGGACTTTTTCAAGCCGTATCAATTGTCACGACCACCGGATTCACCACGAACAATTTCGATGCCTGGAACAATTTCAGTCGTGGGCTGCTGTTTGTGCTGATGTTCATTGGTGGTTGCGCCGGCAGTACGGGAGGCGGTCTCAAAGTGATTCGGCACATTCTGTTCGTCAAAATCCTTCGTCTCGAAATCGAACACGTGTTTCATCCCAAGGTCGTACGGCCACTCAGAATGGGTGGCGAACCGGTCACTCACCAAAACCTCCGACATAACATCCTTGTCTATTTTGCTTTTATTCTCGCCATCTTTGTCGGCTCCTGGCTCTTTTTGATCGCAACCGAACCGGACGCCACGTGGAACGGCAGGGTAGAAAACAAACTCATCGACAGCGCCAGTGCAGTCGCGGCCATGCTGAACAACATCGGCCCGGGACTTGGCACCGTAGGGCCGACGAAGAATTATGCGCACTTCACGTGGCATTCCAAGCTGCTTTTCACCTGGCTGATGATGCTGGGTCGCGTCGAAGTTTTTGTCATCCTGTGCCTGTTTGTACCAAGATTCTGGCGCGCGGCTTGATTCAACGGCCATCCGAGACTACACTTGTTTAAAACAGCCGTTTGAAACACTTGTTCTGACAAATGGGCAAATGATATGGGAGGCGACAACACGCGGGAACAGATTCTTGACGCGGCAGGCCCCATCTTTGCCGACAGTGGTTTTGATGCGACGGTGCGCGAAATATGCAAGGCGGCGGGCGTTAATTTGGCGGCCGTTAACTACTATTTTGGAGACAAACGCCAACTTTACGTCGAAACCGTACGGCGCGCGTACAAGCTTCGCTCGACACAAGTGCCCATGCCGTCATGGCCAAATGATGCCAATCCGGCGGAAAAGCTGACGGGATACATCAGCACTTTGATCACCCGCTTGGTAGGTCTCGACAAAGCGCCGTGGCCAACTCGCTTGCTCACCCGCGAAGTCCTCCAACCGACTTCCGCCTGCAAGGACCTGGTTGAGGAGTACTTTCGCCCTCAGTTCGATAGCTTGTTAGAGATTTTGGACGAAGTGGTGCCCGGCTCAACACCCTTGTGTCAACGACAGCAACTAGCGTTCAGTATCATCGGACAGTGTTTGTTTTATCGTTTCGCAGGCGGCGTGGTAACGATGTTGGTAACTCCAGCGGATGTTGAGCAGCACTACGACGTGGAACAACTCGCGCGGCACATTGCATCGTTCAGTCTGTCGGCACTGGGACTGACACCGTCGTGGCAAACACAACCGGATCAGCCAATGTCGACGGAGTTACCTTCTCAATAAGGCTCACCATGACGTCGAAAACGCCGCTTGTCCGTGACATCTTTGGGATCCTGCTACCGATAGGCATTCTGGGACTTGGGATCGGGGTACTTGTTGTTACGATAATCAACCGTCCAGTACCTGCCAGGCAACCGAAGCGCAAGAACGTTCCGACGGTGAAGACGATCACGGTGGAGCGATTTACTGGCGACATGACAATCAACATTGACGGAACGGTTGTTCCATACCGCGAAGTGAATCTGGCCGCCGAAGTCGCGGGCCGCATCGTGAAAAAGGCTGAGCGTTGTCGGGCCGGACGATACGTGCGCGCCGGTGAGCAACTGTTAACAATTGACCCCACCGACTACCGCCTCGAGGTGAAGCGATTGACGCAGGAAAAACGACAGGCGGAGGTGAATCTCAAAGAATCCCAAGTCGAAATTGAAAACACTCAACAGCTTTTGACGCTGGCTGAGAACGACATCGAGATCCAAAACAACGATGTCCTTCGTATGCAAAAGCTAATATCCCGAAGTGCTGTTTCGCAAACCGAACTTGACCGCGCATTGCGAGGAAAAGTCACAGCGCGTAATGCGCAGCAGATTATTCAAAACCGACAACGGTTGCTCGCTGCTCGACTCGATGGAGTCAACGCGGCCTTGGAATTGGCCACAACAAAACTGGAATTGGCTCAATTGAATCTTGCGCGGACGCAAATCAATTCGCCGATTGACGGCGTCATTGTCGAGGAATTAGTTGAACAGGATTCATATGTTCAAAAAGGTACAACATTGGTGCGAATCGAGGATACATCGGCAGTCGAAGTCATGTGCAATCTGCGCACCGATCAGCTGGCTTGGCTGTGGCGGAGCGCCGCCATACAAGCTCCCTTGAATGCCTCAGGAAACTCTGTCCGTGATACGATCGCTGACAAATACGAGCTACCGTCCGCTGAGGCCGAAGTTTCTTACAAGATCGACGGACGTGAATACGTTTGGCGCGGCATCGTATCGCGCTACGATGGTATTGGTCTTGACGCGCGCACGCGGACGGTACCGTCTCGCATCCTGGTCTCGGACCCGACAGAGGTGCGATTGCGATCGACGTTCTCCGCAAACGACGAATACCCACACGCAAACCGCACGGATCCGCCAGCAGGCGGACCAACCGCGCTGGTTCGTGGGATGTTCGTGAATGTGGAAATCAACATTCCCACAAGCGACGGCACACTGTTTCGACTTCCTATCGAAGCAGTGCGGCCCGGTGACGACGTTTGGATTGCCGAGAATGAACAACTTCGGATTGTTCCCGTGCGGGTTGCTCAAGTGCGCGACGACGAAGTGCTCGTTGTCGCGAGTGAATCCGAATTGACAATGGATGATCGCATCATCGTGTCACTCTTGTCCACGGCAATAGCGGGGATGGAGATTCAGGAGAC
>CBDUAB010000329.1:0-5238 GCA_965365045.1 uncultured Planctomycetales bacterium | reverse complement strand
TCACACATGTTTACTCAAACGCTCCGCCATGCGGGCGAGTGTCGGGCTGCGATCGTCAGGCGAGATGTGTACATGAATCAAGCTCAATCCGCTCTTGTCGGCGAATGCCGCGTCAACGGCAACCACCAAGTCCCCTTCCGTACGGACTTCGTAGCCCGTCCCACCTCGATAAACGTCCGTTAACCGGCTGTAATCCCAGCGGTGGATTTCGTTGTATTCCCACTGGCCGGGATGCAAAAACCGCTCGGTGCCGTAGCCGCCGTTGTCCAATACGATGACCACCGCCGCATAACCATGGCGAATTAACGTCGACAGCTCGCTGCCAGTCATTTGAAATGCGCCATCCCCCGTAATGACGATAGCCCGTTTTGTCGGTGCCGCCACGTGCACGCCCAAAGCCGCGGGCACCGAGAAACCCATTGACGTGTAGTATGCCGGGCAGAGGAACTCCGTCCGTTTATCAATCACCAATTCTGTCGCCGAGAAAAGGGAATCGCCGATATCCGCAATTACGATCATGTCGTCCGGCATTCGTTCGTTGAGCAGTTCAATCAAGCGGGTGACCGTGATCGGGTCGGCGTGAGACAGCTCAAACTTTTCGGGCGGGGCATGCAAATCTGCTGGGATATCGCGCCGAAGCGGCTGCGGCTGGCGGTCGGTCAGTACGCTGATGAAATCGGCCAACAGGACATCTCGGTAATGGTGAAAGCGAATCCTCAATTCTTCGCTCGTCACCGAGATGCAACGCGACGTATCCAAATCAGCGGTAAAAATGCCCGAATTCAGGTCGGTCATGAAGGCGCCCAGTAGCAAGACACAGTCACTTTCTTCGACAAACCGAGTGACGCTGTCGTGCCCCATGGCACCTTCGTAGAGGCCGATGTAGAGCGGATGCGTTTCACGAATAACGCTCTTGCCTAGTAACGTGGCGGCAATCGGGATGTGGCTGTTTTCGGCCAACTTGAGTAATTCATCCTGTAATCCGAATCGATGGATTTCGACGCCGGCAATGATGATCGGCTTTTGGGATTCGTTGAGTAACCGAGCTGCCTCGTCGGCCGCTTCGCCAAGCGCCTGTTGGTTGCTTTGCAGCGGTTCACGACGGTATGTGTGCGGCTGATCCGGCACAACGTCGACCAAATCGCGCGGGATATCCAGATAGACTGGCCGCTTGTAACGAGCGCACATCTCCAAAACGCGGTCAATTTCTCGAAACGCAATCATCGGATCCGATAACTCGGCGCCGGCGACACAAAGTTTTTGAAATACTTCATACTGCGTATGGAAATCACGCACTTTGTGATGCAAAAGCGGATTATTGGTCCGTTCATTTAATCCCGGTGAGCCGGTCAACATCACGACGGGCGATTTCTCGGCGTACGCGCCCGCAATCGCATTGCAAACGCTTAGCCCACCAACGCAATATGTGACGCACACAGCCCCCATGCCGTGGATACGTGCATAAGCGTCCGCGGCAAAGCCAGCGCAATCCTCGCGCGTACAGCCGACTACATTGATTGGGCTCTTCTCGAGCATCGAATAAAATGACAATATGTAGTCGCCAGGGATGCCGAAAATGTCGTCAATGTGATAATCTTGCAACCTGCGGATTAGATATTGTCCAATCGAAAGATCGCGTATGGGTTCCATGTTTTCCTTTCCAATTAGGCCGTCGCATAGAGAGCGATCACAACGATCCACCCCAGCGTGAGGGGAAACGTAGACAATCCTAGTTTCTTGCCCGCGGCACGCCGAGGATCGCTGAGGCCGATAACCGACAGCAGCAATCCCAGCGGATTGAGTATTAGTGAAACGTATGTCAGGCCGTCACTAAGCGCCGATCTTGACATCAGCAACCATGCGACGAGCATAAGTACGAATCCAAGTAGTGAACATGAAAAACCTGTCACACATGCCTTGGAGTACCGTGTTTGGTCGTATTCGGTTTCCGTGGAAGCCAGCCGAGTTCTGCGTGAAACGAGCATGCCGCCCCAAAAGCACAAATAGACAAGCACACAGATGATAACCAATGCGCCCTGCCAAAAATTGTGGCGGAGCAGAAAGGCACCACGCGCCAAGTAAAGGCCCCACAGCAGCAAGACAGCCATGATGGTGGCCAGCAACCAGCGACCTGATTTCAAGTAATTTCGGTTTTTGGCCGGCTCGGGCGCTGCCGCTTGCGAACGATCGGGTGAAGCCGCGTTCATGTGACATCCCACGAGGTGTTGCCGTAGAAGGCCTCCGCCGCCAAGCCGGTCTTGCTCCTCACCATTTTGACAATTGCGTCAACTTCACCGTCGGTAAGTGGCGACACGATTGGCTCGGTCGGCCGTCGTGCGACCGTATAGACTTGCACAAGGCATATTTGCCCGCCGCCTGTCAGGATTTCGTTAAGTCGATCGCAGAAGGCCGCCAATTCCGTTTGCGATGGTGGCTCACGGTCAATTCGCATAAAGAGCGATTGGACAACAATCGGTCGCGCACGCGCCGCCAGCAGAATGTTATCGAGTATTTGCCGAAAAGGAATCGGTGTCCGTTCGACGAGTTGGTAATACTCGTCGGTACCAGCTTCGAGCTTGGCCCAGATCTGACCATTGTTCCGATCGAGGACGTCTAGTCCGCGTTGGACATGTGGCCGGTGAAACATCGAAGCGTTCGTGATCAAGACCATTTTTATATCGTCGAGACCTTGCTGGTGTTTGATGTCGGCACATGCGGAGATGATCTCGTCAAAATTCCGATAGGTCGTTGGTTCCCCGTCGCCCGAAAACGCGATATCGTTGAGTCGCCGCAGCGCCGCCGGCGTAGCTTGGAATTTTTGCGTATCGAAAAGTGCCCCAGAAGTCACCGTTTCGAGCACCTGCCGGAGCTCCGTCAGCAGTAGTTCCATCTCGACAAATCGTGTCTCGCTCTGCCGGGTACGATCGACCTGGCAATAGATGCAGTCAAAATTGCAGGTTTTGTCGGGGTTCAGGTTGACTCCCACCGAAATACCGCCGCTGCGACGGCTAAGCACGGGATAGACGAAACGATGGCCCTCAAACGAACGGGCATGGTCGGCGTGCAGGTCAATGGATGTCATCTTAGAGCTTTCGCAACACAGAAAACTCGTCCAATGTGACGGTGGTGAGTTCTCCGTCCTCGCGCTGCAGGATGATCACATCACTGAATGCCTTGTCGTCAAAGTTGCGTTGGTAATGCAGACCGTGTCGACGTCGCTCCGCGGAAACGACTTCGCCCGTTGTCTTGGTATTCCACGAGCGAAAACCAACTTTTACTTCGTGCTCCAACTCGATTCGGTCACCGGGCCGCAATTGCTCGAAAACCTTGAGAGTTGCTTCGTGCTGCGTAGGCATTGCTAAGGCTCAAACCGTCTTGGCGTCGATCCAGGTCATCAGCTCGCGCAGGCGGCGGCCGACTTTTTCGACGCCATGTTCACGTTCCTTTTCACGAGTTGCCAGGAACTGCTTACCGCCCGATTTATGTTCCGCAATCCATTGGCGGGCAAAATCGCCGCTCTGGATTTCCGCCAGTATCTTTTTCATCTCCGCACGCGTCTCGTCCGTGACAATGCGTGGCCCCCGTGTGTAGTCGCCGTATTCGGCCGTGTTGGACACACTATAGCGCATGTAACTTAAGCCGCCTTGGTAGAAAAGGTCCACGATCAGTTTGAGTTCATGCAGGCATTCAAAGAAGGCCATTTCAGGCTGGTAGCCAGCTTCGACCAAAGTATCATAACTGGCCTTCACCAACTCACTGACTCCACCACATAGAACGACTTGTTCACCGAACAAATCCGTTTCCGTTTCCTCGGCGAACGTCGTCTGTATGACACCACCGCGGGTGCCGCCAATGCCTTTGGCGTAGGCGAGTCCAAGTTTGAGCGTTTCTTCGCTGGCACCGTCTCCCGTGGCGATCAAACAGGGAACACCTCCCCCTTTCTCAAATTCGCTACGGACCAGATGACCCGGGCCCTTGGGTGCCACGAGTAACGCATCAACGCTTTCAGGCGGTTTCACATAACCGAAGTGAATGTTGAAACCATGCGAGCACATGAGAATGTTGCCAGGCGAAAGGTTGTCGCGAATGTGCTGTTCGAAGATATCTCCCTGAACCTCGTCCGGAAGCAGGATGTTGATCAGGTCGGCTTGCTTTGTCGCTTCGTCCACCGAGACCGGTTCGAAACCGTGGCTCTTGGCCAAATCGTAATTGGCACTGCCCGGCCGTTGTCCAACGACGACCCGACATCCGCTGTCGCGCAGATTTTGCGCTTGCGCGTGGCCTTGAGAACCATAACCTAGGATCGCGATGGTCTTGTCCTGCAAGAGATTCAGGTCGGCGTCATCGTCGTAATAAATCGTGGCTGGCATACTTAGTTTCCTGTTCGCGAAAAATTGATCTGAATGGTTTGTGAAGCGGCGGCGTGCATTCCGCCGTGAGAATTGTAATACGCTAACCCGTAATTGAGCTTGACTGTGGACCGTTTCTGTGGCTCTCGCCGCGCCCCATGGCGATCCGGCCGGTACGCACAAGTTCGACGATTCCATAGGGTCGCATGCGTTCGACGAAGGCTTCGACCTTGCTTTCGCGGCCCGATATTTCGATCATGACTTCGTCTGGTCCGACATCGACGATACGGCCGCGAAAAATATCCACAAGTTCGCGGATATCGCCGCGACTACCTCCTTCGGCACGGACTTTAAGCAGCATCAGATCGCGTTCGACGTGCTCCTGGCTGCTGATATCGTCGACTCGAACGACCGTGACGATCTTCTCGAGTTGTTTGCGTACCTGCTCCAACACACGGTCGTCTCCGACGACGACAAAGGTCATCCGCGACAACTCGGGAACTTCGGTGGCCCCAACGGCCAGAGAGTCGATGTTGAACCCGCGTGACGCCAACATTCCCGAAATGTGGGCTAGTACGCCTGGGACGTTTTGTACTAGCGCCGAGAGAACGTGTCGCATGCTTGTTCCTTTGCGGACGAACCGAAAAATAAACCCTGCATCATAGTTGGCCTCTGTGAGGCCGACAAGTGTGGATCATCGCGCGAGCGAGGGGCACATGGTTAGGTCTTCCACGAGGATACGTCAGACACTAGTGTCCCTCGCTGGCGCGTTTTGAAGTTGCACTTTTCTGGTTCGACGAGCGGAAAAAGGGATCGTCTCCGTGCATTAATTGCGTGGAATAGCGAACGAAAAATCACGCACGGTGCCTGTCCCCTTTCTCCGCGGGCC
>CBDUAB010000328.1:0-5241 GCA_965365045.1 uncultured Planctomycetales bacterium | reverse complement strand
CTTGCCACTCTCTCGATGAAGCGAAATGTCGACCATCAGATCATCAGCGATTTGCTCGAGCCGTTCACGCAATGCGACGAGCGTTAAATTCGGTGGTAAATGCAATTTCGCGCGCACTTGAAACAGTCGTCCACCGGACATCGGAGCGTTCACGCACTCGGTGTCAAATTGCTCCACGTTGACTCCGGCGCGCCGCAGTTCCTGTGTTATCTCGTGGACGATACCCGTGCGGTCGTTGCCGACGAGTTCGAGCAAGACCGACTCGACCGTTGGCGCCATGGGTTCGTCGACACTCGTTTGTACGACCACACGCATGCCTTGTTCGTCAAGATTACGCAACGCCTCAATGAGAGCTTCCTCTTGCGCTTGCGCGACATCCAAGTGCAGAATGCCGGCAAACTGTCCGGCCAGATGCGCCATGCGACTCTCCAGCCAATTACCTCCGTGGTCCGCTACGACCTTGGCTAGAGATTCCACGAGGCCGGGTCGATCGACCCCAATTAAGGTTAAAACGAGCGAGTTCATGATAGTTTTTCCTGTGACTCGTCGGTGTACCTAACTCTCTAAAATGACGGTGCGCGATTTTGCGTAGTCGCCCCTGGTCAATTGGAGCGTGAAGTTGACGTGCCGACTTGAATACATTTGAGCGTACGCGTATCGCGAACATAGAGGCGACCGTTGGCTAGAGCGGGTAAAGCGCGCGTGGTGTTGGGAAAGAGTTGCGTGCGCGCCAATTCTTCGTATTGCTCTGGATTTGCCGCCGCCAAAACCAGCTCGCCGTCAGTTTTCATCAGCAGCAATTTGTCTCCGGCACGGATGATCGGTGCCGTTCCAAAGTCGCGCCGCGTCCAATGAATCTTGCCCGCCAACGGATCGAAGGCCCGCAGGTGGCAACTGCCAACGTCATCACGGCCGTCGATTCCGAACAGTGTCGTACCCAAGGAAACAGGAGTCACATACTGGCTGGAGAGAAGATCCTGCTTGTTCCAGACCTCGCGACCGGACGCTCCTTTGAGTTTAAGCAACGTCGCGCCGACGCCATAGCTCGCGGTCAGAAAAACATGCTCTCCGATCGAGATCGGATTGGCACCATTGACCGTCGGGCCACGCATGCCAAAGGGCACGTGAAACCGTTCATCACCCGTCGCCGGGTCGACGGATACGGCTCGCAAGCGGGTGACAAAGATCAAATGCTTTACGCCGTCGATCTCGGTTTGGATGGGCGAAGAATAACTGGCCGCATCGTCGGTCGCTGCCCAGGCGGTCTTGCCATTCTGAATGTCGAAGGCGACAAGACCAGCGCCGTCTTTGGAACCAACGTTAACCACCAGTTTTTCGTCCGCCACGATCGGCGAACTGCCTACGCCAAAATAGCCTTGGGACGATTGAAATGCCTCCCCAGTGTCTTTGGTCCAGACGGTTTCTCCCGATTCCAGCTCGACGCAGGTAAGCCGGCCTTCGGCTCCGAACGTGAACACGCGGTCACCGTGAATGAGCGGTACACAACGCGGGCCGGAGTCCGGTGCGATTCCGCTGCGGTACGCCGTCGGATATTCCGCCTCCCACTGAGTTGCTCCCGTGTCGGCTGCCAGGGACTCTATGACTTCACTGTCTCCCTGACGATGAAACAGGATGACACGACTCCGCGCTACGGCGACACCCGCAAAGCCTTCGCCCACATTTCGTTCCCAGACCGTTTTCGGACCGTCCGGTCCCCATGCCGAAAGCGTTTCGTCCCGTGCGACGCCATTGCGGTCAGGCCCGAGGATCTGCGGCCAGTCGCCTGCCGCCAGGTCGCCCGCGTAAATCCCCCAAAATGCACCGATCAAGGCCGTTTTCAACAAGACGGCGCAAATGAGGTGAATTACGGCAGGGATTGTTACGTGTCTCATGGTCTCGACCGATGGATGATTGGCAGATGCGACAATTCGTCTGTTCACTCCGCTGGCAAGTCCTTTTTTGCCCGCTCTACGTGGACATGGGCGACGTCCCACATGTAATGATCAATTTGTAGCTTGTCAGCAGCCAGAATATGCTGCATTGCTTTTTCTGGCTCGCCGATCACGTCAAAGTAAAGGCCCACATAAAGGTGGGCATAGAACTTACGATGTTTCACCGCTTCCGCGGTTGGGCCTCCCTGCTCGATGGCCGTAAATACGTCCTCAACGGTGGCCTTACCGCGGTACAGCGCATCGATCGTCATCATGGGAATTCGGCGGTCTTGTCCGCCCAAAGGCAGCATATCCCGGCGAGCTTTGTCGACTCCATCCACTCGCGCTTGGCAAAGAAATCGCCACACAACGTTTTCGACGTCCGCGGCGTCGTACGTCTGATACAGCTCAAATTGACGTGCTCCGGCCGCGTATTGGCCGTCGTAAAAGTAAGACAGGCCTCGCTGCCAATGGCTCCGTTCGAGCTGGGCATCGCGCTGAATGGCCTCGTCAAAGTCGGCGATGGAGCCGGCGACGTCTCCGTTTTTGAATCGTGCCGCCCCGCGCCGATTGAGCCAATGCGCCGCTTTTCCCGGGTCGACTTTGATCAGTTTGCTGTAATCCGTGATCGTCGCCTCGTGGTTCCGCAGGTTGTCATGGATTTCAGCCTGTAGACGTAGCGCACGGGCGTCGTTAGGCGCGGACTGCAAATGTGCGGCGAGCAGACTGAGGGCTGAGGACGCATCCCCGCGACCGGCGAGTCGGGCGGCTTCGGCGAGAGAGTCTTCCGCACCCCTGGCAACGATCGAACTGGGCGACAGCAGCAGGCCGCAGGCGAATAACGGGATGAGATTATTCCACATGCGCCGGCCACCCGAGTTTCTTATGTTTTCTTTTCTGAGGTAAGGGACGCATCTGTTTTATCGTGTGAAATGACGCGCAGCAACGCTCATTCGCTCCTAGTTCCACACTTCCTTGCAAGTACAGCCAACGGTCGCCACAATTCAGCTAGGGGGTACTTCAAGTTAGAACTTGTAGGTCGGGCGTTCTTGCCCGACGATGAACAACGGGCAGGAGTGCCCATCCTGCGATTACCCACGAAGTTCCTCGAGGCATCCATGTCTGCTCGCCCTGAAAAACGCACTGGAAAACGTCGGCGATTGACCGTGCCCGGATTCGTTGCCCGTAAAACCGAGGGGCGGAAGATCAGCATGTTGACCGCCTACGACTATTCGACCGCGCAATTACTCGATCAGGCCGGAATCGATGCTATTCTCGTCGGCGATAGTATGTCGATGGTCGTGCAGGGTCACGAAAACACGCTTCCGGTGACCCTTGACGAGATGATTTACCACGCCGAAATGGTGGGAAGAGCCGTCGAACAGGCTTTGGTCGTGGTAGATATGCCCTTTCCAAGTTATCACTTGGGGGTCGCCAAGGCGGTCGAAAACGCCGGTCGCATTCTCAAGGAAACCCGTGGTCAGGCAGTCAAACTCGAGGGCGGTGCGGACCAAACAGACGTAATTGCCGGTTTGGTAGCCGCCGGAATTCCGGTCATGGCCCACGTTGGCTTGCGACCGCAGAGTGTTCATCAGCTCGGCAGTTATCGCGTACAACGGAACAAATCTGCGTTGCTTAGCGATGCGCAGGCTGCCGAGGAAGCGGGCGCTTTTTCGGTTTTGCTGGAGTGCATTCCGCGTGACGCGGCCGCCGAAATCACTGAAAAATTGAGAATCCCCACGATCGGAATCGGGGCAGGTCCCGCCTGCGATGGCCAGGTTTTAGTTATCCATGACCTGCTCGGATTGACGACCGGGCACACGCCGCGCCACGTGCGCCAATACGCCGATTTGCGTCGGGACATAGTCGATGCAGTGCAGAGGTACCAACAGGATGTGGCCGAGGGCCAATTTCCGGGGGACGCGGAATCGTTCGAATAAGCCAAAGTGCGTTCCTGCCGCCGAATTCTTCTTTTCCAACCAACCCCGTGTTGACCGTCCGATTGGGGTTCCTTAAGATCAAGGGTTTCCACCAAGCGGTTAAAGGTGGATGGTACGAATATTATGGCAATGAGACGTCGCAATCTGCGACGTTTTGATGTTTCGGAGCCAGCACCTTGGCCGGACCTCCCAGCGAAGTAATACGAATACGAATGGAAGCGTACGACCATGCGATCTTGGACCAAAGCGCCCAAGAGATCGTGGAAACAGCAAAACGTACGAACTCGGAAGTTCACGGACCGATACCGTTACCGACTCGAATCGAGCGATACACGGTTTTGTCTGGTCCGCACGTCGACAAAAAAGCACGTCATCAGTTCGAGATTCGCACGCACAAACGTGTTATTGATATCGTTCAGGCGACTGCCAAAACAATTGAAGCGCTAAACAAGCTAAGTCTTCCGGCTGGTGTAGACATCAAGATCAAGGCGTCGGCCCGCTGATCGAGCTGCCGGCGATTTAGTCGAGAGGTGTATATGGCTTGGACGCTTTGCGGGTAATGGATTGTTTTTGCAATCGGGTTCCCGCGAGTAACGAGACCACAGGACGCAAGTTATGAGCAAGGGCATATTAGGCCGCAAGGTCGGCATGACGCAAGTCTATGATGACAAGGGAGATGCCATCCCGGTTACGGTGTTGGAGGCTGGGCCTTGTCATGTCCTGCAGTTGCGCGACCAGGACCGCGATGGATACGAAGCGGTTCAGCTGGGCTTTCTCGACAAGCCACGGCGTAATGCGAGGCGCAGTGAAAGTGGTCACGTTGCCAAGCTAGGCAGCAAGCGTTCGAAGGCTCTCGTGGCGGCCGGTGTTGAGACCGGCCCAAAGGCTGACTGCGAACCGAAGCGATTCATTCGGGAATTTCGTGGTTCCACCGATGGTTTTACCGTGGGCCAGCAAGTCACAGTTGGCGAGTTAGCCGATGTTAAGTCGGTTGACGTGATCGGCATTTCGAAGGGCCGTGGTTTCTCCGGCCCGATGAAGCGTCACAACTTTTCCGGACAGCGTGCGACTCACGGTGTCAAGAAAGTGCATCGCCATGCCGGCGGAACCGGCTGCAGTGCTTCCCCCAGCCGTCTGTTTAAAGGCAAGAAAATGGCCGGCCAATACGGAAACGCCCGTACGACGGCCCGGAATCTCAAAATCGTCCGTGTGGACGCTGACAATAATCTGTTGATCGTTCGCGGTGCCGTGCCGGGACCCAACGGCGGGTATGTCGTGATTTGCGAGACAAATAAGCTTGGTTAGGAATTGACGCACCGCGATTCGTGGTGACATAGACAGTGAGATGATTTGATGGCCAGTTTGACGGT
>CBDUAB010000327.1:0-5245 GCA_965365045.1 uncultured Planctomycetales bacterium | reverse complement strand
CAAAAACGACCGACTCAAGACGCCTCGACGGCGCTGCCAAGGAGGCTGGTCGTTAATCGCCTTCGGCCTATGCTTCCTTCAGCGGCAATCGGTCTCGTCCCATTTTCGAGATTACTTTGACAACCGCTTCTTCGATGTTCCGCTCCAGACTGGATACCACTTTTTGATCCATCGAGTTGTCCTCTGGAAACATTACGAGTGTTTCGACGGCGCCATCCGCGTGTCGAAATCGGTCGTTCGATGATATAGACCAAGGCCAACATCGACCTTCTCAAAATACGCGCGTTGCACTCATTGTCCGCGTTGCTTCTTCAGATGTTTGTTGAAGCGAAACGTGGCCTTATAGGTTGTCTTGTATAAGATCCAAATCGATAAAGGCTTGATCCACCAAGCGTTCATTAGACTTATCGACGGTCCTGCGAACCGCCTGTCGGTCACGATGGAGTTTACGCGTCAGGTGATTCACCGAAAGTCCTTCTCCTCGATCAAGACCAACTGCAAATGTCTTGTCGACGTAACGTTGAGTCTCTGAGTGTGATTCCGGTTTTGGCCAATCAAAGGTTGGAGGAACGGCTATTTCCAGTGCAATCGGTGCACCGGGCGTGCGGGCTTTCTCCGGTACAGTGGCAGCCGCGGCAATTTGGAACTTGTTGTCGTTCCATATGTTGAAGTCGGAAACATCGGTGACTCCATCACCATTGAAATCGGCGTCTACCCAACCCGAGCAAGAATTGAATACGTGATCTTGCCAAATGCCGAAATCAATTCCGTCGACCGATCCGTCGAGATTCGCGTCGCCGAAATGTGAATTCAAGAAATCGCGAATGTAAAAGTCGACTTCAGATGCGTCAGGAGCGGGAACGGTGCCGCTCGTAACGTACTCGGCGTTCTGGCTACCTCGATTCACCGCATCGATCAACAGATCAATATCGGTTCCGTTTACCAACGCATCTCCATTGAAGTCGCCGGCCACATTGTGTCCGATATTAAACGTCGACGCGTGACTCCAAAGTCCACCGTTGCTGCCGAAGAACATTGTCGAACGGCGAACGATTGCATCGCCTGGAACTGGCGTCGGCCAAGGTGCCAAGTCGTCATAGATCACTTCATCGACCGTCACAAACGGCATGGCAGTTGGGTCGTCCGGCGGTGGCGAGTCGGGGAACTCCAGTCGAAGCTGTTCGCCGGTGTTGCTGAGGCTTCCGGAATATCCACCGAGCAATTGCGCGAATTCTGAGAGGCCATAATGTTCGCGGAACGCGGCCGTCCTCGCCGCATTTGCTGGATCGTTTGGATCGAACGAGAGTATCTTCATTCCCGTCGTCGAGAATTCCGGAAAATCAAAACTGATACCACCACGGATTCGCCAGCCACCGATGTCCTGCGAGGTCCCAATCAGATTTACAGTCAAGTATTCCAAATCATTCGCATCCAAGGCGGGAAAAATTGCCAACGCTTCCACGGTGGGCGGCGCCGGCAGATACATGATTTCCGCGATAACGGCATCGGAAACCAAGGCCAGTCCCGTACCGCATGCCAAGTGCTTGCGAGTGAGCGGTGTCAAGCGAGCGTCGCCGTGCTCGGTGAGTCCCAGATGCTGCCCCGTGAACGTCGGACCAAAGTGCACTTCGTCAATGAACGCGGCAATTCCGCCACTCCCAGCGGGCACGACCAGGAAAACATCGTCTCCTTTGGTGCCGCTGAGTGCGAAATGATGGTCGGCTGGTGAGAGAGGCGAGGGGTTAAAGTCGTTTTCGTCAAAGACGATCGTCTCCCCCGCGGCCAAGACCGTTCCGGCTGAAATCTCGAATTTCGATAGCGCGTTCGCCGCGTCGCTAATATACCATCCGCTGATGTCCACGGCCGATGTTCCCTTGTTCGTCAATGCGATTGAATCCGTTTCGGGCAAATCGGTATTGGCCAGAATACCGCTGATCACCACGGAATTGGGAGCGGACGAAACAGCGCCAGGCGAACCGCCGCGCGCCGTGCTCGCTCGCCAGTTGTAGTATTTCGAATTCGACGCCAGCGATGTCAGCTCAGCACTCTGCAACTCAAGCGACGCACCGTGACCGTCGGCCGTCTGATCCCACAGTCCCGCGTCATCGTATGTGATGCTAAGCAACTCGTTGCCACCGCGGTCGGCGATCGCCAATGCTTCGCTGCTATTGCTGAGCCCACCGTCGTATTCACCGAGGACCCGAATCGAGTCACCGTAGCGCAATTCGAACGCAAAAGCGTCCCGAACGATGACGGCTCGTTCTCCCGCGCTAAGGCTGGCATCGTCAAAATCGTATTCGATGCCATCTATAAACTGCACCCCCGACAAGTCGACCGTTGCCGTACCAACATTGGCAACTTCAACAAACTCGAAGTCGTTGTCGTCCAACGTTGGTAAAACGGCCAATTCGGACGCGGTGGCATCGTGCGGATGGTAATTGATCTCGGTGATACGTAAACCTTCGAGCGGATCGGTTGTCGATGTACTGGTAATGGTCACCGTATCACTAGCGATAATCGCTCCCTGGAAATCGAACGCATCAAAGGTCAATGTGTTCACACCGAATTCAACGGGAACGACGGCTTGCCACTGGCTAGGCGTCGTCCAAGTGATGTCCAACGGTGCCGCGTTGCCCTGCAGGAAAATCTCGCGAACGTTCACCCAGCCGTTGCCCGCGATGACAACCGACGATTCGCCGACCGTTTGATCGGGAGTCGTGACCGAGAAGTCCACCGGCGACACCTGAGAGTTGATCTGACTGAGTGCACTGTTAGACCGTGTGGAAATATAGCCGGCGAACGATGAGAAGCTCTCCGCGGGAAGCAGGCCGTCGTAATGCGTTACCCACGAGTTCATGTAACTGCTGTTAAACGTCGTGTTGACTATGTCGTGCACATGACCGAGATAATGATGTCGATTGCCAGGATCGGCCAGCAGTTTGTTTAGGTCGCCGCTTTGCGATAAGCCAGAACTCGCTCCGGCGCTAAATGAAAAATCCATGTCGTGCGGAAAGAACATCACGCGGTCATCGTCGGACCGCACATACAACATCAAATTGTGTTGTGCGCCGGTTGTATACGAGTCGCCGATGCCAGCCAATGTCGTGACCGCGAACGCGCGCAACCACTCGTCGACATCAATTATCTCGTCGGCGGCTTGTAAGAATGCAGCTCCCGATTGTCCAAATGCCTTGGCAAACTCAATGATGCGGCCATACTCATCGGCGACGCGATTGTTTTTCTTTTCCAAAGTGTAGCGATACGGCTCTTTATCATCTCCAAGACTTCGTAGCGACGTTCCTTGGACACCATCCGGGGCCGGATAGGGACGCTTGAGACTTTCGGGGTTACCATCAACGGTGGAGGTGGGATAGTAGATCAGCTCGTACTCGTACAGATTGCCGTCCGAGCCGTTCTCGAACTGCGAGTCGAGGTAGATGTCTTCGTAACGAGCCATTTGCAGCATGGCGCTCCCAGTGTGGGTGTTTCTCGGCGTTATGACGTGAATCAAATCGTCGTACGACCCGGGCACGCCGCCCGCGTGGTTTACGATGTGTTTGACCAAGATTTCCTTTTGGCTGTATTGATTGCCCGCTCCCGACCGATCGACGGCGATAGTGTCGTGAACGCCGCGGAAAAGCTCGTCGGGATGGAACCCGACATTAAAGCTACGGCGGACTTCAACGTTACGGCCGCGTCCACTACCCTTCAGTTTGACGCCGACGTCATAGAACATTGTGGTCTCATCGTAGATCACCGTCGCTCCGATGCGATCGTTGCTGAGTGCGTTCGTTTCTTCGAGTAAGAAATCCGAATCGGCATCGAGCATCACAATTCGCAGATTGTGTTTTGGGCCTGACGCGGCACGCCTATCATCCACTTGCAGCAGCGCTCGCGAAGCCGACCCCGTGGCAGGATACGTGGAAACGGCTCCCATGGTGTCGGTTCCCTCGACATAGAACTGAACGACCCCACGCGCCGAATGGCCAGGGATAATTCCTTGATACATGCCGGTCGATATCTCGGTCATGGCAGCGATCGAAAAGGGCGAACCATCGGCCGCGTAATACAATGTCATGTTCGTAACACCGTCCGGATCGTCAACTTTCACCGACACGGTAACCGCTTGCCCAGCGGCGGGCACGGCTGGCGAATGCGAGAAATTGGAGTAGGTGGGCCCGAGGTTCGCCGCTGCGGTCGAGTTGGCGACTCCCGGAGTGCCACCGTTTTGCGGCACATCCAAGATGGTCGTTCTTGCGAGGCGGTTGAAATAGAGTCGCGTGTTCAGTTGATTCGATCCCGAGATCACTTTCGCCCGATAGCTGATTTCGTATTCACGCCCATTGACCACCGAGCGGTTACCGTCCAACGTCGTTTCGGCGTGGTTGAACATGTGTTCTTGTCGACCAGTCGCCAGCAGGCGCAGAACATTGTTTGCTGGATCATCGGGATCTACGATCACGCCACTTTGACCATGGCTACCATGAGTGCCCAACAACCGCCAATGCATGGCGGGAGAACCGGGAATGTCAAAATCGAATTCTCCGTTTTGAATCAACTGAATCGCGGTTCCGTCCGGATCTTCGATGACCGATACGTCATCGATGAGCACTTCGCCCGACGTCAGCAACCCCATCGCAAACTCACGCCACTGACTGTCCGGACCAACCGAACTAGCCGCCGCCGTACCGCGATAGGTTATCGACTGCCAGTCGGAGGCGCCGCTTTCGTTGCTAGGTGCCCAAGTCGCTGCTTTGGTGTTGTCCGCCGTGGGATCGCGCAATTCGAGACTCGATCCGCCGCCATCGGCCTCGCCGTGCCATCGTCCGGAATCATAGTAGTGCACGATGTCCACCGGATTCCGTAACGCATCAACAAGCTCTAACCGCTCGCCTTGATCCGACAGGCTTCCGTCGTACTGAACGATGCGAATGTTAGGGTATTCTTCCGCTAACTCCGCAGCGCTTCGCGCGAGCACCAGATACTCACCTGGCACGAGCGTCGTGCCCGCGGGGAACTCAAGATCGATACCGTCTTCGAACCGCCAACCGCTAATGTCGATGGTTGCCGATGGATGCCGATTGTATAGCTCAATCCATTCCATGTCGGAGTCGCGAAAAGGCACACCGGGGATAAAAGGAGTGAGCGCTTCTTGTGCGGCAATTTCCAGACCCATCACAACGTCGCTGCTGTTGGACGATTGTTGATGCACTTCCACTGAAATGCGATTCGTGCCCACGACGAG
>CBDUAB010000326.1:0-5246 GCA_965365045.1 uncultured Planctomycetales bacterium | reverse complement strand
GGCTACGACGATTTCCGCAAACTTTTCGATCGCCGTGACGTGGATGCGGTCGTCGTGGCGACACCCGATCATTGGCATGCTTTACAAACTATGCTGGCATGCGCCGCGGGCAAGGACGTTTACGTGGAAAAACCTGTAACACTCTTTCCGCGCGAGGGGCGGTGGATGCTGGCTGTTGCCCGCCGGTTCAAACGCGTGGTACAAGCCGGGACGCAACAGAGATCGGGTGAGCATTACCAGCGGGCCCGCAAACTAATACAAGATGGTTACATCGGTAAAGTCGTGTCCGTCCGTATGCACACGGCACGCAACATTTTGCCTGGCTACGGAAGTCCGCCGGACGTGGCCGCTCCGCCAGAACTGGACTACGACATGTGGCTGGGACCCGCTCCACAGCGACGGTACAATCCGAACCGCGCGATCTACCACTTTCGCTGGTTCTGGGATTATTCGGGAGGACAAATGACGAATTTGGGTCAGCACTCCATGGACATCGTCGACTGGATTTTAGGCGTCGACAGTTGCCGTACCGTATTCAGTACGGGCGGCCGGTTTCAGCTTGCCGACAACGGGGAAACGCCTGATGTCCAAGATGCCTTGTTCGTTTGCGATGGCTGGACCGCGACATGGTCGCACCGCGAGTGCTCCGGCGGCGAGGAACCGCGCTATTCGTTGACGTTTTACGGCACGAAGGGCAGCTTGGGAATCTCGCGAAGCGGTTTCACGGTAACGGCGGACGAAGATGTGCTACCTGCGAACACGGTTCCGCAATTTACCGGCGCCCACCCGATCGGTGGACCGAAGCGCGTGCCAAAACTGCCGCGGGCGACCTACCGCACGAAACCGATCAACGATCGGACAGGCAATAGCCGGCAGCAATTCAAGGACCATATGCGCAATTTTTTAGACTGTATCAAGACGCGTGAGCAGCCAACATCGAATCTGGAAAGCGGCACGCGTGTGGCGACGGTTTGCCATTTGGCGAATATCTCGTTGCGGCTTGGCCACCAGCTTCGATGGGACCCGATGCGCGAAGAATTCATCGGCGACGAAGACGCCTCGGAGTGGCTTGTGCGACCCTACAGGGCACCTTGGGATCGAGAGCTTAAGGCGCTCAACGTGGGATAGTTGGCGTCGCAGAGAGTGGCCGACTCTCGGAGCGAGTGGGCATTCCTGCTCGCGGAGCGAGCAGGCCACGTTTTACTGATGATCGACAGTAGTGTTTCGGCCGAGTATCCTGACGCTATGCGTAACGTGAATTGAACGAGTTCTTTCCGACAATCACAAATTGCGGATTTCGTGCGTTTGGCTGATAATGTGCGAGTAAGTACTCAAAGGACAACGCCGTCGTTCTGAAGGACGCTAATTGGACAGTGCCACATTTAATCACCACGTTGCCGTAACCTGTTGCTCCGAAAACACAACTGTCATCCTGAAGGAGCCACAGCGACTGAAGGATCTTCCAATCGCGCCAGCAAGCCATTGCAGGTTAAATCTGCCCAAGCAGTTCCGATGTTTCTGGCAGATCCTTCGGTCGCTGTCGCTCCCTCAGGATGACACGCAGCGCTGTGTCAGAGATGTAACTCTGTCCAATTAGACTCCATCAGAACACAAGGAATGCAGGCGTTTAGATTGTAATTTGTTTGATGCCGAAAGTGGCTCATCGGTGAACTGATGCATATTTATAGACGAAGTTTGAACACGCCCATCTTTTGCCAACGAAAGCTCCCTCGCGCTTGTGGGTTGTTCTTCGTCGTGATTCTGTTGGCCACGACCACATTCGTTACCGCCGAGGAAACATCCGACGAGATTGATTCCGAGTCGCGCGAGTTTTGGTCATTTCAACCCATCAAGGTTGGCGAGTTGCCTAACGTTCGCCTCGTATCGTGGCCGCGGACTTTTGTTGACCACCATATCCTGGCGAAGCTCGAGGCAAACGGTTTGAGGCCTTCACCCACGGCAGGCCGCGTTGCGTTGATTCGCCGCGCGTACTTTGACTTGATCGGCTTGCCACCGACACCCGCGCAAGTCGATGCGTTTGTTCACGATCGAGCGCCGAATGCCTACGAGCGATTGGTGGATCGGTTGCTTGCCAGCCCGCATTACGGCCAGCGCTGGGCACAGCATTGGCTAGACGTTGTGCGGTACGCGGAAACCGAGGGTTTTGAATATGACCGAATGCTGCCCGGTGCGTGGCGCTATCGCGACTATGTCGTTCGATCGTTCAACACCGACAAGCCATACAATCGCTTCTTGCAAGAACAGTTAGCTGGCGACGAAGCCGAGCCACGCGACCATGAGTCACTTATCGCGGCCGGTTTCCATCGGCTCGGCGCGGTGCGGCGAAACGCCGGCAATCAAGAAGTCGCCGGCAGTCGTAACGAAGTGCTGACTGAGCGAACCGATATCGTGGGCGCCGCGATTCTAGGACTGACGATCGGGTGTGCCCGCTGCCACGACCATAAATTCGATCCGATTTCACAAAAGGACTACTATCGCCTGCAAGCTTACTTCGCCGCGACACATGAGTTCGATTTGACCTTGGCGAACGATGAGGATCGAACGCATTGGGAAGCGGAGACAAAGCAAATTCAAGAGCAAATCGAAAAGCTCAAGACCGTGCTCGAGAAACAAATTGGGGAAGCCGAACGAAAAACTCGTGCACAAATCGAAAAACTATCCGAGAGCCTGCCACCACCGCTGCCGACGATCTGCAGCGTGCACAATGTGCCGGATAAACAGACGCTGATACACGTACTGCGCCGAGGTGATTGGTCGCTGCCAGGCGAGCGCGTTGGGCGACGCCCGCTTGGTGTACTCATCTCGGCAGACTCTGCGTTGCGGTCGCCGGCGTCAAAATCATCACAACCGAGAACCGAGCTAGTCAACTGGCTGACTCATCCGTCGCACCCGCTAACACCGCGTGTTATGGTCAACCGAATCTGGCAACATCATTTCGGGCGCGGGTTGGTCGCGACCACCAACGACTTTGGCGAGAATGGTCAGCGACCAAGTCATCCGGGGTTGCTTGACCATTTGGCCCACAAATTCGTTGAAGGTGGATGGCGGATCAAGCCGCTTCATCGCTCGATTCTACTGAGTAGCACCTATCGCCAGGCATCACATTCGCCGTATTCGCAGCGCGGCCGGTCCATCGACCCAGAAAACACGTTGCTGTGGAAATCCAACAGGCGACGTTTGAGCGCGGAAGAAATCCGCGACGCCATGCTTTCCGTCTCGGGGCGCCTCAATCGCCAAGCAGGAGGCAGGAGTGTCATGGTTCCCGTTGACCAACAGCTGATCAACCAGTTGTACAAGCCCTCGCAATGGGAAGTGACGCCCGATATCAGTGAACATTGGCGGCGGTCGCTGTACTTGATCGCTAAGCGCAATCTAAAACTTCCTTTTATGGAGGTGTTCGATCAACCACCGGCGCAAACGAGCTGTTCGCGTCGCGAGCAGAGCACGCATGCTCCGCAGGCACTCGAACTGCTCAACGGCCAGCTTTCCAACCAATTGGCCGAAGCATTTGCCGATCGACTGCTAGACGAGGCGGGTCACGACAGGCGTCTACAAGTTTGGCTCGCCTATCGTCTCGCCACCGGGCGCGAGCCCACCGAACAAGAAGAAGGCCTAGCTCTCAGGTTTCTTGCTGAGGCACCTTTACGTGAGTTTGCGCTGGCAATATTCAACTTGAATTCGTTCCTTTATGTCAACTGAGCCTCGTTATGATGGAACACATTCGACAGAATCAAGGGCGACGAAGTTTCATTCGAGACGCTTTTTGTGGATTCGGTTCGTTGGCCATGACAGCGTTGCTGCAGCAAGAGAGGCTGCGCGCCGCGACGGGTAATCCGCTCAGTCCAAAGTCATCTCTTCTACCGGCAAAAGCCAAATCGGTCATTTTCCTCTTCATGGCCGGAGGTCCGAGTCATCTGGAAACGTTCGACCCCAAGCCGTTGTTGAACAAACTTCACGGCCAACTGCGTCCCAAAGAGTTTGGGGAGGCGAAGTACCAGTTTGTCAAGGAAGACGCGAGATTGCTGGGGACCAATCGCCGCTTCCAGCGCTATGGTGAAAGCGGCATTGAAGTGTCCGACTTGTTCCCACACATCGCGCGGCGGATCGACGATATTGCGGTGGTCCGTTCCTGCCACGGCGACATGGTGGTTCATTCCGCGGCGCAGTATGAGTTGTTCACCGGGCGAATTGCTCCCGGATTTCCCAGCATGGGTTCGTGGACCGTGTATGGCCTGGGCTCGGAATGTCAATCGCTGCCGGCGTACGTTGTCATGCCGGACCCCGACGGAGCTTTGGAAGCTGGGCAGCCGATGTACGCCAACGGTTTTCTGCCCGCCGCCTTTCAGCCAACCATGTTTCGCCCGGGTGAAAGGCCGGTATTGAATTTGGATTTGCCTCCGGGTGTTTCGCTTGGCGATCGCCAAAAGACAATTGAGCTCATCCGCCGCTTGAATGAAGCCACCGTTTCGTCAGACGACGAGTTGGCAGCGCGGATCAAAACCTATGATCTGGCCTTCAAGATGCAAACGGAAGCGCCGGAGGTATTTGATCTCTCACGCGAATCCGATGAAACACTCGGATTGTATGGTGTCGGAGTCGAACCAACGCACGATTATGGTCGACGCTGTTTACTGGCCCGGCGGCTCGTCGAGAAGGGCGTACGCTTCTCCGTGGTGGTTTCCGGCGGGGGACCGGGATCGCTGCAATGGGACGCTCACAAGGACATCGAAGAAAACCACTTGAGAATGGCGGCCCAGACCGACAAGCCCATTGCCGGTCTATTAACGGACCTTAAGCGGCGTGGCTTGCTGGATTCAACGCTTGTGCTTTGGGGTGGCGAATTCGGCCGCTCGCCCGAAGCTCAGGGAGGGAAGGGCCGTGACCACCACAATCTGGGTTTTACGATGTGGATGGCGGGCGGCGGCATTCGTGGCGGTCAGGTCGTAGGCGCCACCGACGCGATCGGCCTGCGCGCCATGGAAAGCCCTTATCATTTCCGAGACATTCACACGACAATCCTGAATCAACTTGGACTGGATCAAGACACGCTGAGCTATTGGCACTTGGGTCGGAAGGAGCGGCTTACTCAAGTTGTTGGAAAAGTCATAAAGGAGATTATTTGAACGCTATGGTGCATCGCCACATTGTGTCATCCTGAGGGAGCGACAGCGAATGAAGGATCTACCAACGGCGCCAGAACTGCTGGTAGATCCTTCACCTCGTGT
>CBDUAB010000325.1:0-5254 GCA_965365045.1 uncultured Planctomycetales bacterium | reverse complement strand
CGGGAATGAAGACTGCAAGCGTCGTAAGCGTGCCCGCCAAGACAGCGCCGGCAACTTCGTTCGCTCCGTCACGAGCGGCTTCAACTGACGTCTTCCCCATGCGAAGATGTCGCACGATGTTCTCGACGACAACAATTCCCGCATCAACAACGGTCCCGACGGCCAACGCGATTCCGCCGAGCGTCATCACGTTCAGTGTCTGGCCGGTGAAGTAAAAGGCGAGTGCCCCAACGAGAATCGACAGCAAGATTGTCGCAACAATGATCAACGCGGGTCTGATCTGTCGCAGAAATGCACCAACGACGATCGCCACGAGCAATCCGCCAAGCCCCACTTCGTACATGAGATTACGCATCGCGTTGCGAATATAAGAGGACTGATCGCTGACCAGAGTGATTTCTGTCGCTTGCGGAATGTCGCCACGATCTTTCATCTTGGGGATCTCGGCGGCGATCCCCTCATAGATTCGATCGACAACCGAAATTATGTTCTCACCCGGCTCTCGCAGGAGCGGGCAGTAGACGCTTCGTTTACCATTCACGCGAACGATGTTGTACTGAATCGCCGAATCGTCTTTGGCATAACCAACGTCGCGAATGAAGATCGGCCGGCCGTCGCGGACCTCGATCACCACATTGTCGATTTCTTCGGTCGACGGCAACGTGTTAATAGGATGAAGCTGATACTCCGTATGACCGAGTTTTACCGTTCCACCGGCCATAACAAGGTTAGAGTCCCGTATTGCGGTGACGACGTCTTTCGCACTCAATCCAAAAGACTGCAACTTGAGCGGATCGACGTAGATCATCATTTGCCGAAACTTGCCCCCGAAGGGATGTGGAATCTGAACACCCTTCAGGCCACCCAGCTTGTTACGCACGGCGTAGTAGCCGATGGTGTACAGTTGCTTTTCGCTGAGCCCTTCTCCCGAGATCGCCGCGAGAACAACGGGCAGATTGGCTGGCTCGCTTCGCAGGGTGAATGGGAACTCGATCCCTGGCGGCAAGTGAAACATGTCACTCGCTTCGAGATTGACGATGTCATTCATTGCGGAACTTGGATTCGTTCCGGGCTGAAAGAAGATCTTAATCATCGAGGCACCTGGAATCGTGCGTGACTCCTGATGCTCGATTCGCCCCGCCAACGTAAGTGCCCGCTCCACACGCGACGTTACGCTTTTCTCCATCTCGCCGGTTGGAAGCCCGGGATACGAGAAATAGCTTACGACGACCGGCTTCTTGAAGTCGGGCAGAATGTCGACCGGAAACAGCGGGACGACTGCGGCTCCAAGCAAGCATAGCCCGACGATCAGGGCGACGACGGCGTACGAATTGCGCAGAGCAAATCGAACGAGAAACATACTTAATTACCCTTCGACATCGACCTTCTGCCCGGCGGACAGTCGATGCAGCAGAGGCCCAACGACGTGTTCGTGCCCGGTCAAGCCTGAGGTGATTTCAATTTGGTGCCCGTCATCGACTCCGGTCACAACATCGACCACTTGGATCGTTGCGTCGTTGTCGACGACATAGACGTAGCTCCGACCCCTCTCGTCATGTCGAACTGCTCCAGCAGGTAGAACGAGTTGGTCCGCACGCGAGTCGAGAAAAATGGTTGCTTGCCCGAACATGCCGGGGATCAGTTTGCCGTTGGGATTCGGCAAGTCGATTTCCACCAACATCGTTCGAGTGCTGTGCTCCAAACCGCCTGCAATCCGGGCAATGGATCCCGATAAAGTCTCACCCGGCAGAGCTTGCAGAGTAATAGTTGCTGAATCACCAACGGTCGCCAGCGGAGCATCACGTTCCGGAATAGCGACTCGAATGCGAACTGTGTCCACCTGAGCGATGACGAACAATGGCTCCGTCGTCACATTGTCTTGTGAATTGCGAACCAGATCCCCGAATTCGACGTGTCGCTCAATAACAACTCCGTCGAACGGACTACGAAGCTCGGTGTAGCTCATCAACACGTTGAGTTCTTCCAGTCGCATCTTGCCAACTTCGACATCGGCCTGCGCCGCCAGGAGGTCGGCTTCGGCAGCCGCTTGTTTGGCTTTGGCAACATCGACATGGGCCGCCGCCGCCGCCGCCGTCGCCGTGGCAGCAGATTTTGCGGCGTACGAAGCGTCTCTCCGGTTAGTGGCTTCGTCCAGCAGCCGATCGGCAACCGCTCGTAGCTTAACCAAGTCGCTGACACGCTTGTGTTCCGACTCGTCGGCTCTTAACTGTGCATCAGATTTTTGCTCATCGGCCAGTGCCCGTTGTCGAGTCGAGTCGGCAGCCACCAGACCGGCCTTCGCTACGGTGACTTGTGCTTGCGCCTGAGTGACGCTGGCGGCAAGTCGCTCGAGGGCGGCTTCCTCACGTTGGTGTTGCGCAGCCATCTCGGGAACATCGATGACTGCCAAGATGTCACCAGTGCTGACCTTCGAGCCGATGTCAACGTTCAATTTGACGACGTAACCCGAAGCTTTGGCAAATGAACGGGCTTCGTGAAAGGCATGCACCGTCGCTGGCTGAGTAGAAGTTCTTTCAATCGTCGTGGTCCCAACCGTGACGGTGACAACCGACCGAGTGGCCGGAGCTGCCACTGGCGGAGCATCAACTGCATGTCCACAACCAATCGCCGCGGCGAACAGACTCAACGGGACTAACATCAATGCGGCAATCCGCTTGCGAGTCATACTCTTCTCTTTCTATCTACACGGCCCAGGGCGTAACACCTCCCCAATCCATTCAGAATAGTTCGCGGTCGTCCCAGTCACAAGCTGCGCGACCGCAATTCCGCGTTCCGATTGTGCCTGTTATCACGCCTGTACTTGCGATTCCTAAACTAGTGATTTTGGCGAAGTATCCGGATCGAAGAAATATACGATAAGTCCGAGTTGTCCACTCCGTATGAATGCGCAGTTCATGCGGATGATTTCGAAAGTAAGTATTCGCCGAACCCGTTGGATCACTCGTCTGAATGACGTGCTGTCGCTGCTTGTTCCGACCTTATTGGATTGGCTAGCGTTGATGCACACGGGTTAAGCGAATATCTGTCTTCGAAAAGTCGCAAGTTAGCTGGAAAACACGCATGAAACGTCGCCGTAGGTCGTCGTCACTCAAACGACTCGTCACAGGAGCTTGTTGCACGGCGATGGCCGTAGTGACGGGCTGCGCCGGGCCACAGCTGCTGGGACCGCCAGCTCATGAACGGGCTCGGGAGTCTTTTCTCGTGATATCTCGACAAACACCGCCGGCAAAGTCAGTCTTGAAAAGTTCTTCAGCTTCGCCTTTCAGAGAAAAGACTCCCGACGCCTTGTCCGCCGCCCAACCGCGGCAATTGCCTCCACCAACGGTCGAGGAAACCTATACACCGGTTCGCTTGGCGGCAATGCACGAATCACTACAACCTGACCCTCCGGTGCCTGCAGCGGATCCCGACGTTATCAGTCCGTTGGAAGGATTGCGGCCGAGAAGCGTCGCTGAAGCGATGGGACAAGGCAGCAGTGAGGAGATCGTTTATGCGGGTGGGCCAGTGATGGAACTTGATCTGGTCTCGACGCTCGCGATTGTGTCGGGTCAAAGCCCCGTCGTGGCCCACGCAGCGGCAAGGTACGAAGAAGCTTATGCCCGCCTCGCGGCTGCACAAGTTCTGTGGGTTCCGTCGATCCGTGCTGGCTTTAGCTATCACCATCACGATGGCAACCTTCAAGCGTCGGACGGCTCCATCGTCGATGTGGATCGTTCGTCACTGCAAGGCGGTCTTGGCGTCGGTGCTGTCGGAGCGGGCACGACGCCAGTGCCAGGTGTGGTAGCACAGTTTCACGCGACGGACGCGATCTTCCAGCCGCGTATCAACAAACAGGCCACATCCGCGCGCAGCCACGCCATCGACGCGGCGGTCAACGACACGCTGCTCGAAGGTGCGCTGGCCTACCTGGAGTTGCTGAAAGCTGAACAGCTGCGGGCCGTGGCAAACGAAACGCTGGCGAATGCCAACCAACTCGCGGAACTAACGAGAACTTTTGCCGACACGGGCCAGGGTCCTCAAGCGGATGCGGACCGGGCGAAGACCGAGGCGGCAATTCGCGCCAACGACACGGCTCGTGCCGAGGAAGCGGTCGATGTGGCAAACGCCCGCCTCGTGGAAACTCTCAGTGCAGATCCTTCCACCCGAATTGTTCCCACGGAACCAGTCGTCGTTCCGCTGCACTTAATCGAACCGGACCTGGAGTCCGACGAGCTGCTGGCGATTGGTTTGTCAAATCGCCCCGAATTGGACGAGGCACGTCACCTCGTTTGTGAAGCTGTCAATCGATACAAGCGCGAACGCTACGCGCCGTTGTTGCCGAGCGTTTTACTGGGAATGAGCGAAAGTTCCTTCGGTGGTGGTTTGGGCGGAAACGTTCGTAATTCGCGACACCGCTTCGATTTCGACGCCGTTGCTTATTGGGAATTGCGAAACTTTGGCTTCGGCGAGCGTGCGGCACGTGATGAGCGACGGTCTGTCTACGAACAGCGACAGCTGCAAGAGGTTCGATTGACGGACCAAATTGCGCGAGAGATCAACGTCGCACATGCACAAGTTCGTTCGAGAAAAGGGCAGATTGTCGTCGCCAAATCTGCCGTCAAAGCTGCGACCAAGTCGTACGATCGTAACACGCATCGAATTAAGGAAGGCGTCGGCTTGCCCATCGAAACACTTCAGTCGATTCAAGCCCTTGACCAGGCTCGCCGAGAGTACGTCCGCACCGTGGTTGATTACAATGCGGCCCAGTTTCGCTTGCATCGAGCCTTAGGGTGGGCGATCCAGTGACGTGGCGGTCAGAATAGCCATTTGGAGTTGTGCGAGCGGGAACGCACTGTCGAAAAGTGCATGCCATCCTTCCATCCTTCTCACGACATTAGCTTCCAGGCTGGCTTGTGCACTCTGCCTGCATGTCGCTCTGGTGTCAGACCACCGCGGCGCAAGTTGCCGGAGGTGCTGCCTGATTTGATCCTCGAGACGAAACAAATCACCCTGAAAGTCGACCACGTGTTCAATGCGGGATAAGTTGACATTCTGTTGATCGAGCGTCTCAGCGCCGAAACGCAGTTCTCTAGCTATCGCTGGCGCGCTGAGGCCGCCCCCGCCTCAGCAGCTTGGCGAGCAGCTGGAGATTTTCTTTCGAGTTTCTTCTTGATGCTTTGATGTGAGTCTCCATCGCGCAACTTCCGCCCGATGCGGCGCGTGCGAACAGTTGAAGTTATCGAATTGCAGTTTC
>CBDUAB010000324.1:0-5260 GCA_965365045.1 uncultured Planctomycetales bacterium | reverse complement strand
ATCTGATACCGTCGCAATAGTTCACGCGGGCCAGCGACGATAGGGTGGGGATCCGGCAAATCGTCGGCACGCGAGCTTTCAGCGCCGATGCAGGCGCCTTGCGTTGCCAAAACGAAAACTGTGGTCACCAAGAAACTTTTCACGATTTTTCATCATTTGTAGTTGATGGCGAACTGGCACGTGCGGGTAAGCGGCGACGATGGAGGCCTGCTGCGTTACTCTGGCGGTAAACAAACAATGCGATTGCACCGCCTACAAGCGTCGTGACCAAAAGTCCCGCCAAGACAGCGAGCAAACTTGGCAATCGTGCCAGTGGAGTTGGAACGCGCCGCTGCCAATCACCGCCGGGAGACAAAATCAACGGCGCGGTCATTATGCCACCGCGTGCTTCGTAGGCCCAACGCTTGAAAAACAATCCGCTGAACGCCACTTGCTCGTATATCTCCATGCCGGTCGGAAAATCATCCGGCATGTCAAGCGCGTACACGACGATCGGATTCGTGCCGCTTTCATCGGTGGACAACCAGCATCGCCAATACCCGTCGATGCCTTGCTGATTGTCATGTGCCGCGAGGCGATGCGCCCGACGCACAATGCCGTCGATTCGCACCAACCGCCCGCGATATTCGTCGGGCTGGCGATATAACTGCAGAAAACCAACCGGCTGCGCAATGAGTTTATCGGATGCAATTGCGTCGGCTTTCTGCATTAGTGCACACCAGGAAAACCACACATTGGCTTCGGAACTCCGAAAAACAGTGTCATCAAGGATGTTCTTCAGTTCGGCCGGATCGACACCAGGGTACAGCTTGTCTTGCTCCAACTCAGCCATCAACGTTGCCGCGTTGTTGGCCGGCGAGACAAAAACGCCCGGTGGATGTCTGGTTGGCTCTGAATCGATCAGGCGTGTGTCGACGGTTGCGGCGGACGCCGCCTGTTGCTCGCTCGCAACGGACCCATTGCCGAGCGACCATAACCAGCGCCAGTTCTTGGGCTTGGACGCTTCGCCCATCAACAACAAAATCAACATTAATGAGAAAACCAAGACCAAGAGTCGATATTGTTGGCGGCGCGCGAAGTAGTTTCGCGGTGGACGTCTCTTGCCGGTATTTTGTGTGATTCCAAATCGCATCAATGGGGCACTTGCGCGAAAATAGGTTGTCTTGTTACACGCCCTAATTGGACAGTGCCACTTTTCGTTGGGCAAATGGCGTAAGCTCTTTCACGAGTAGGGCTAACTGTCATTGTCCGCTTGCCGTCGCACGCTCAGAATGACACTAATCGGCGCTGTGCAACTAAAGACAAGCATTGCCTCTCGGCGTGGTTGTACGTGGGCCAATTACATTCTAAGGTACAATGAATCGAAAGTGGTCCGCGAGAATTGAAAAGCCGAGCGGATTCGGAACAGATTAAATCCACGATCGTCCATTCCCGGGCTAACAAATTGGCGTTGTCCAACTAGGCTGGCTGGAGGTCGAGTGTCAGCGAGCCCCGGCGGCACGCGAAAAACTGGGGGCTCCCTCAAGCTCGATCCCAGACACCTTTGCCGATGGCACACTTTTCGCCTCGGGACAATACTCAACGGCGTTGACGATCGTTTCACCCAACATTCCGAGGTTTTCTGTGTTAAACCGACTCGCGCGACACTTCGTTGCCGTGTTGGCACTGTTTTGCCTGACGGCGCCGGTCGGCGCCGAGGAGCCCACACAACAGTTCCTCGACGGTTTGATGAACCGCGGTTACTACGATGTGGCGCTCGATTATCTCGAGTGGCTCGATGGCAGCAGTCTGGCTCCGACCGATTTCAAAGACACCGTCTTGTACTTGCAAGGTACAGTCTTGATCACCGCGGCTCGTTACCAGCGTGACTCGAAAATCCGCGCACAGCAATTGGCCGAGTCGCAGCAAAAGTTTGAACAATTCCTGGCAGGTCATGAAAAGCATGCCAAGGCCGCTGCCGCCCGGAGCGGGATGCGTGAGATTCAAGTCGAACGGGCGCGCAGTCTCATGCGCCAAGCCCAAGAAACCGACGCGGATGTCAAAAACCTGCACAAACAGGCCCGTCCACTATTTGATTCGGCGCGTGACGGTTATCAAGTTCGACTTAAGGAGATTCGCGCGGAGCTGGAGGCAATCGATCAGGCTTCCCCGTCGAGCGCTCAAGATCGTAAAACGCTTCGTGCCGAGTATCTCGAAGCCATCTTGATGTCGGCCACGATGGCCTACGAAGTTGCCGCGACCACAAAGGGCCAAAAAAAGGAATACGAAAGCTTACTCAAATCGGCCGGCAAAGAATTCGCTTCCGTAGCCAAGAAATACCGGCGATGGCTTGCCGGAATCTATTCCGTTTACTATCAGGGCCGCGTCCAGCAAGATTTGGGGAATCTGAACGAAGCATTGACGTTTTACGAGGAACTCGTCGCGGAAATGAATCAACCCGCTGCTTTTCGCAGCGTGGCGGCTCAGGCCACGGGCAGCGCGATTGAGTGCTGGATCGATCCAGCGCTCAAACAATATGACACTGCGATTGAAACGGGTGAAAAGTGGATGGCCGCGGCACGACCCGCGGACAATAGCAACCCCGATTGGCTCGCTCTGCGACTGATTTTGGCTCGGGCCTATCAAGCCAAGGCTGCGGAGACATCCGGCGACGGCGCCGATAGTCTGCTTGCCAGCGCCCGCAAGCTGGGGCTAATGGTGTCGCGATACTCCGGACCAACGCAGCGCGAAGCTCGCCAGTTTCTGGCTGAGTTGGGTGGCCCCACGATGGCGGTCGGAAAAATCACGGCGCGTACATTCGACGCAGCTCGCAGCGGCGCCATTGAGACTCGTGACGAACTGCAAAGCAACGATTTAAAGGTCAACCTGCTAAAGTCAAAACTCTCAACGATCGCCGATGCTGAGAATCGCGTCGAAACAGAGAAACAGCTTGCCGAGTCCGAACAACAACGCGATCAGCTCAGCGAACTTGCTTTCCGTTATCATCGTCTTGCTCTTGAACTAGCCGACGGGTCCACTCCCATCGAGCAAATCAACGACTTGCGCTATTATCTCTGCTACCTATTCTACACGCATGGCAGATACTACGAGGCCGCCGTGATGGGCGAGTTTCTCGCCACTCACTACCCTGAAAGCACCGGTGCACGCACGTGCGGCAACATCGCGCTGGCCAGTTACGTGGCAATTCATTCCGCCGAGTCGGACGACGACAGCGACTTCGTTACCCGCCGCTTGATCCATGTGGCGGAACTCATCGCGTCAACTTGGCCGGGACAGTCCGAAGCGGACGACGCGCTGATCACTTTGATCAGTTTTATGATCCGCGCCGGTCGCCTTGACGAGGCCGAAGAATACCTCCAGCGCATGCCCACTACATCCGCGCGGCGAGGCGAAGCTGAACTGCGTACGGGGCAGGCACTTTGGAACGAATACCTGGTAGGCGTGCGGCAGCAGCGCAATGCAACGGGAGAAGCGTCGGACGCCGAGCAACTAGAAAAGCTAAAACAGCGATCCCAATCTCTACTTGCCCAGGGCGTTGAGCGCCTGAAGAAAGGCGCCCCGTCACCGCTGCTCATTCAAGCCGTGTTGGCGCTCGCCCAATCCTATATCGATGCCAATCAGGCGGCCGCTGCCATTGAGCTGCTCGAGGATCCTCGCATCGGAGCCAAAGCACTCGCCGACGCCAACAGCTCATTAATCACGGGAACACCTGGGTTGGCTGAGCAGACCTACCGCATCGCCTTGCGGGGCTACATCGCCAATCTGCCGAACGCCGAAGACAGCGCGGCAACGGTAGAGCAGGCGAACGCGACGATGAAATCGCTCGAAAAAACCGTCGGTGATTCCGCCGAAGGACGTCGTCGCTTGGTCAGCATCTACAGCATGTTGGCTCAAGATCTACGTCGTCAGATCGAAGTCGCGCCGGCCGCCGAACGCCAGAGCTTGTCGACTGGTTTTGACACATTCCTCGGTAAGATGGCCGAAAACAGCAACGATTTCAACATTCTTAACTGGGTGGCCGCAACCTACGCCAGCATGGGCGATGGCTTTGATGAAAATGGCACAATGTTGTCACCAGACGCCCAGCGGTATTATGAAAAGTCGGCTGCTGGTTACGAAAGAATCCTTGGAATGCACCGGCAGGGCGAGATCGAACTCCAGCCAGGACTCGTGATGCAAATCCGAATGCGATTGGCCAGCACGCAGCGTCGCCTTGGCGCCTATGAGCAGGCCGTCAAAGCACTGGGGGAGATCCTGACCGCCAACAACATGATGCTGAACGTTCAAGTCGAAGCGGCTCGTGCGCTGCAAGCCGGTGCGACCGCGGGCCGGACGTCATGGTACGATCGAGCCGTGCTGGGAGATGCTCGTGACGCCGGCGGCAAACAGGCCATTTGGGGTTGGGGAAAGATCTCCAAAATCGCTGCTAACCAAATGTACCGCGGACCAGAATATAAAGCCAAATACCAGGATACTTTCTATGAAGCGCGTCTTCAGATGGCGCAGTGCCAGTTCGAACAATCCATCCGTGCCAGCGGCGTCAAGAAAAGCAAGTATTTGGCCAATGCCAAGCGAGTGTTGCAGTCGACCGCGAGTCTGTACCCGGATTTGGGCGGGCCGCAGTGGCAACAGTCATACGAAAAACTGATGAAACGCGTCCAGGCGGCACTGGGTGAACCAGCCACTGGGTTGACCGGCAAAAAGAAGTAAGACCGAAGACTGAAGACCGATAGACTGAACACTGAGTACTAAGAGAAAGGAACAACGCGATGCGATCAACTAATCGTATCCCGCTTCTCATCGTCCTGCTGATGGTCGTGCTGAACACAACCGCGCTCCGCGCCCAGAACCGCAGTGACACCATCATCCCGGTGACGGGAACGGCCATTCGCGGCAGCGTTACGGCGGCCAGTCGCAACGAAATCACCGTCGATGTCCGTGGGAATCCGCGCAAGATTCCAACAAATGAAGTCCAGCGAATTGTCTTTGGGAACGCGCCGAGCGCCTTGCGCCAGGCACACGAAGCGCTCGGCGACGGTCAGTTCGCCAACGCGCTGGAAAGCCTGGCAAAAATCAAACCTGCTCAACTTAGTCGAGACCAAGTCCAGGAAGACGTCGCGTTTCAAACCGCCTATTGCAAAGCCATGTTGGGCGAAGCAGCCCCCGGTGGTACGGCCGCTGCCGCGAAAGAGATGCTGGATTTTGTCAAAAAATACCCAACCAGCTTTCACTTTTATCGCGCCGCCGAAACGCTCGGCGA
>CBDUAB010000323.1:0-5264 GCA_965365045.1 uncultured Planctomycetales bacterium | reverse complement strand
CATGCAATGATGCAACTTGTTGTCGCGGATAGGCGACCAACGCCGTGCGTTTGACGAGCACTGCCGCGTCCGCCGTAGCCTCCGACGCCGGTCGAGTATGGACACCAGACAGTGCAGCCGATTCGCCGACGGGCGGTCAAGAAGAATCAAAGTCCAAACTGTGGGTCCCAGGAATGGACTAGAAAAAGTGGCTGTCACGCGGTCGGGTGGCAACGTGCCTAATAAGACCGCCGCCAAGCGATGTGCCGCTCTGTTCAGATGTGCCACTTTGTTCCGACGTGCCGCTCTGTTCAGACGGGCCGCCGAGCTTGATGGCCGCATTGGGCAGCTTCAATTCGTGCCGCTGGATCGCTCACATGTTTTCCGAAGTCGATCAATGTCACATGCAACACGCACTCCGTTTGGCTATGCGCGGTCAAGGATTCGTCGAGCCCAACCCACTCGTTGGCTGTGTCATTGCCGTTGATCGGCAGGTTGTCTCCGAAGGCTGGCATCAGCAATTTGGTGGTCCCCACGCCGAGGTCGTCGCCCTTCGCGCGGCTGCGGGCCAAGACCTGTCCCTGGCCACCATGTATGTGACGCTCGAGCCCTGTGCGCATCATGGCAAGACTCCGCCTTGTGTCGATGCGATCGTCTCCGCGGGTATTCGACGGTTGTTCGTGGCACAAGAAGACCCTTTCCCCGCTGTCTCTAGTGAAGGCGTCAAACGACTGCGGAACAAGGGTGTCGACGTATCGATCGGATTACTTAGCGACCAAGCGCGACAACTTAACGCGCCGTATCTAAAACTCCTCGGGCATAATCGTCCGTGGGTGCTCGCGAAATGGGCCATGTCGCTGGATGGTAAGATCGCCACGCGGACGGGCAGCAGCAAATGGATCACAAACCACCGCGCTCGCGAGATCGTTCATCGGCTTCGCGGCCGCATGGATGCCATCATTATCGGCCGCCAAACGGCCGCTCGCGACGATCCTAGACTTACCGCACGGCCACCCGGACCACGGATTGCCGCTCGCGTGGTGCTCGATTCTCAGGCACGTCTCAACCCACGGAGTCAACTCGTACGGACTGCACGACAAACTCCCGTCATCGTTGCTGTCGGTCCCGACGCAAGTGCGCGTTCGTGTGATATGCTGAGGCAGGCTGGTTGTGAGATTGTTACCTGCCAGCAAACGGATGCGAATCAACGTCCTACTGAGTTATTGGATGAGTTAGGAAAAAGACGCATGACGAACGTGCTGCTCGAAGGTGGAGCTGATACGCTCGGCAGCTTTCTTGACGGGCAGCTCATCAACGAAGCACACGTTTTCCTGGCACCAAAACTAATCGGCGGGGCCACGGCCGTTTCCGCCATCCGGGGTCGCGGAATTGCCGACGTCGCTGATGTCGCGAGACTCATCCAACCGGTCATTGAGATCTTGGACGACAACATCTACATCCACGGTCGATTAGACTGAGACTTTGACCGTTGCAATAGTGCCAACGCCAACGTATGTTGCAATTGGGAAACGGGTTCTAGCGCTGGCTAGTCGTGAAATCAGGTCGGATTCTCGCTGCAACTGTCATTAACAACAGACTCCGTGCAGCGGTCCGAATCGCGACGGTCGACAACACCGTGCTCATTCACGCTGAAACCCGATCCCGAATGAGATAGCGACCTGCCGTCCAAACACGTCAGGCAACCATACAAATGGACTGGCGGTCACCATGCCGCCTCCGAGGGGAGAGAGTTACATGACTTTGAGTAGGGCAATTCCGTCCGTTCTGTGCTTTGTTTTTTCGATGTCGATGGTCTCGGCAGATGAGGTCTCGGCAGATGAGGTCTCGGCAGATGAGGTCTCGGCACTTGAGTTTCCGGTTGCCGCCGACGCGTCGGACTTGACTGCCGGTGAAAATTCGGGCTGCGTGGACGAACCGCCCGCGAACCCGTTCCTCGCCGACTCGCCGTGGCCGATGAGCCATCGCAATCCGTACAACCAAGCGTCATCGCCAGTTGCGGGACCGACGCGGGCGGTCGACGCCCAACCAGAATTCTTGCCAGGTGATCCGGTTCCGATCACGTTGGCCGTGTCCGGCGCTTATCCTGATGGTCGACGAGCGATCTGGGGCACCACGATGAAGCATGTGTTCAAGATCGAAGCGCATGGCAATCGTATGAATTACGTGGCGCGGCTGTCTCGGTCCCAGTCTAAGAAAGACGCGATTTCCGGCGCTTATTCGCTAGTTGATAAGGATGGCGTTTACTACGTTCCGCGCGGGCCAAGTATTGAGTCTTACCGCGACGCCAACCCTGGCGAAATCGAGTCACCGATTGCCAAGGCCCAGGTGTTCACCCTTCCCGAGAATCTTCGCCAGTCCGCGGATGACTCGATCGTCGGCATCAATTTGACTTATGACGGGCGCATCGTTTTCTTGACTCGTCGCGGTCTCTTGGGGTCATTGTCTCGCCAGCTAGATGATTTCGTTTGGCTACGGATCGCGGACCCGGAGGATGAAATCTCCAATTCGTTCGCTGTGGACGAGTCGGGAGGCATGTTCGTCGTCACAAGTCGGGAAATGAAGCGCGTGCAGTGGGATGGCGCCAAGCTGGATTTGTCATGGAGTGTGCCTTATCGAACCAACGATGTGCGTTCGAACGGACGGTTGGGCACGGGATCGGGAACGACGCCTACGTTGGTTGGCGTCGGCCAGCAAGACAAGTTCGTCGTGATCAGCGACGGCCAGTCGGTGATGAATATGATCCTCTTTTGGCGGGACGACATTCCCGCGGATTGGACCGGCCTCTCGGGACGGGATCGGCGAATTGCAGCCGAGGTACCGATCACTTTTGGCGATCCCGCTGTCCGCCGGTCGACGACCGAACAATCGCTCACCGTCCGTGGTTATGGAATCGTGGCCGTCAGCAACTTGTACGGCAAGCTCGGTCCTCTGTTGCGTCAATTGGTTCGCCGCCAGTTGGGCAATGATGTCCATAATGTCACGATCTACCGATCAAATCGCCCAGAAATCGCCCCCTATGGCGTCGAGAAATTTCAGTGGAACCCCGAAACACGTCAGCTCGAGTCGGCTTGGGCCAACCGCAGTTTGAGTTGCCCCAATGGAATTCCCACGATGAGCGCGGCAACTGGACTGTTCTACTGCATGGGACAGCGTGAGGGCCAATGGACGTTGGAAGCAGTGAGCTGGGCGACTGGCGAGAGTGTCTTTCACCAACCGTTGACATCCGGATCAAAGAACAACAGCTTTTACTCAGCCACGGAGATTGCGGCGGAAGGCACGATTCTGACCGGAACCTATGGCGGCATTCTCAGGTTTGGCTCTGAATCATCCACCGCCGGGGCGGCCCCGGCGCTCCTGCGAGACCAAGCAGCAGCCTCGGTGCAGGCTGTGAGTTTCGGACAATAGTTCAATCTTCAGCTAACCCGACGATCTTCAACAATTGCAATGCATTGGTCGTCGACGCGATGCCGGGCCGCAATTTGTAATCAAAGCTCATGGTTTCGCCGCTGTCACCACTATGGATCGTCTCGCGAAAGTGAACAGTTTGGCACGATTCCCTTAGTTCGTCGGCGTCCGCCAATTCGAGGTCGTGCGTGGATACGGCGCCGATTGTGTGTCGCTTCAGTAAATGGCCAATGACACGTGTCACTGCGATATGGCGCTCTGCCGTATTGGTTCCCTGCAGAATCTCGTCGAGTAGATAAAAGAGCGGTGGACCGGAAGAACTCTCGAGTTGTTGGGCTTGATCGACAATCGACTTGAGCCTTCCCAATTCCGCCATGAAGAACGAAACGCCGCTATTCAGCGAGTCGGTAATGCGCATGCTGGTGGCCAGCTTGACCGGTGGCAAGTTGAATTGCTCGGCGCAAACAGGCGCCCCGGCCAAAGCCAACACTGTATTCACGCCCAATGATCGCAGCAAAGTACTCTTACCGGACATGTTCGATCCCGTCACCAGTAGTAGAGTCCCCGCCGGTCCCACGCTCACATCATTACGGACGCAGGTTTCAGTTGGCAGTAACGGATGCCCCATGGCGACCGCGCTGAGGCTTTGACATCGCCTGTCAACCTGTGCAAAACACCAGGCAGGGTTGTCTTGGGCGAGCGTTGCAAACGACAGCAGCGCTTCGAGCTCGCCGACCGCTTCGAACCAGCGTCTCACATCGTGGCCGAAGCTCGCTTGCCATTTTTCCAGCGACGTGAGCATGTGAAAGTCCCAGAACCAGAGGATCTGTGCAATGACATAGGGCACACCAAACAAAGCCGATCGGCGTCCGTTAGCCAATTTCATGATGCGCTGCAGTCTTTTGAATGTCTTGCGAAACACAACTCCGTCGTGCAACATCTGGTCCTTGAGTCTAGCCAACCGGGGACAGTCGTCGGGCAGGTTTACGACCGCTTGAAACAGGGCAGTGTAATGAAGCATGTCGTATCTGCCCGCGTTAATTCGATTGAATAACTCATGAATCGACCCGGCCCAAACGACGTTGATAAGGATGTTGATGGCCAGCAATCCAAACAATAGCAACACCCACTCAGGAGCCAACCAACTCAGTACGATTGCCACCGGCAACACCAGCATGGCAAGCGTGAGGCCGCGGATGATCCATTTCAGCCAAGTACGTTGTTCTAGCCATGTGGGCCCTTCGGCCCAGTCAATAAAATCGGGGACGCCATCGCTTGCTCTTAGCATCCTACCGTGCAGGACCACTTCTTCACGGAACGAATTCATCGGTGCCAAACGTGCAACGGCCTGCTGGCGATCTTTGATTTCTTGTGGGGACGCGGGGTTCAACAGCCAGCCCCGCAGAATGGCTTTGCCCATCGATGTGTATGCCAAGTTGACCAATTGCCACAGCGATCCCTCGCCAAACAGGTCCAAATCGACGGCTACACCGCGGTGAATTTCAGGCACGTCCATCGTAGCCAAGGACACTTGACTCCAGTCCCGCCTGAGGCGCGCGATCTGTTGGCGGTAAATGTCGCGTCGCGTGTTGGTGATTTTAAGAACGTGTTGCACGCGCTCGTGATATCCGATGAGCGCGACAAAACCGGCAAACGCGGCGATCCCCAGCACGTAAAATGGTGTGCCAAAGTGTGTCTTGCCGAGGACAAGTAGCGCCAGCGAGATCAGAAACGCAAACCCGCGCGTGCGCGACAGCCACAGATCGCGACTTTGCAACACCGTAGCACGGCGGTCGAGTTGATCGATGCGGTTTTGATAAATATCGGCGGTTGAATTACGCATGTCCCAGTAGCCGATC
>CBDUAB010000322.1:0-5271 GCA_965365045.1 uncultured Planctomycetales bacterium | reverse complement strand
GCCCATCAGGAACCGTGGCTATCGCCCAAACGGCTAATCAATTCCGCCATTCCGCTCAAGGTAGATGCTATTGCGGTCGCGTCCTCGGGTGACAGGTTTCGCCCATCGGAGTTTTGAGGGCCGCGTTGGCAACGACAACACACGCTGTTATGCTGTGGCATTCTATCGTCAATGAAACCGAGGACGTGTTTCCATGATTGTGGTCAATACCGAAACCGTGGCCGGGCATGAGATTGTTGAAGTCAAGGGTATCGTGCAGGGCAATACGGTCCGCGCCAAACACGCCGGCCGTGACATCGCCGCGGGGCTGAAGAACTTGGTTGGCGGTGAGTTGCGTGGGTACACGGAACTACTCACGGAATCGCGTAGACAGGCGATCGAGAGAATGCTCGCGCAAGCGCAACAATTGGGTGCCAACGCGGTCGTCAACGTTCGCTTTACCACCAGCGCCGTGACTTCGGGAGCCGCCGAGCTGTACGCTTACGGAACCGCCGTAGTGCTGTCGCCGGAGGCGTGATCGACCGTGACGCCAGGCGGGCAGCACTAGCTACGGAGCTATCGATAATGGACATGTTCGTCACGTTTGGAATCTTCGCATTCCTCATAGCACTCGGATTTTTTGCGGGGGGCGCTACCGAACGGCGCCACCTTGCCGACCTCGCACGGCGCGAAGAAGCCACGAGCGGATTCCTGGCAACGCAAACAAAGTATTTTCTCGGTCATCCTGAGGCGGGCCACTCACCCACGATGATCGTCAAGGAAGTGGTCATCGCCAGCGACTACCTGAAATCCTTCTTGGCAAAACTGCGGAATATCTTTGGCGGCGAAGTCCGCAGCTTCGAAACATTGCTCGAACGTGCGCGGCGTGAAGCATTGCTGCGAATCATCGAAGAAGCGCAGTCAAACGGATACAATGCCATTTGCAACCTCCGCATGGATACCGCGGAAATCGGAGGCAACCTCGACAAAAAAGGCGCAGCCATGGCGACCATATTGGCCTCGGCTACCGCATATCGGACGACAATAGGCGAGACGATTGTGTGATGGAAAGTTCCCATGTCCTCGGACAACCCGTATAAATCGAGTGACGCGGCGGAGACGGGCGCTGAGCACTCGAAAATCAATAGCGACCCGTCGATCGAAAACGAGCCACATCTCGCCAAGTCTGAATTCGCAGGCGACCAAACGGATCCGGGCGACGAGGCACTGTTTCCCGACGTGGCCGCCGCATCGCTGGTCGATGAAGATCAGTTGGAACACGGGGTCTGGGACGAACCGGCGCTTTCACCAAAGTTAGCTGGTCCGAGACCGGCCGACGCATTGACCTACGATCGTTGGCTGGCCAACGGAATCGCTCGCACGTCGCGAGAGCAGACGTGGCGAAATACGTTGTTAATTGCCGTCTGCTCAGGGCCGTGGGCCATCCTCGGCGCATTGTTTTCCCAGATGGGAGTCGTTAACAAAGTGCTCCTCGTCTGTCTGATTGCGCCATTGACTGAGGAAGTGATGAAAGCGGCAGCGAGCCTGTGGGTCGTCGAGAAACGACCGTTCATGTTTTCGAGCACATCCCAAATCCTACTTTGCGCGGCGATCTCCGGTCTTTGTTTTGCCGCCATCGAAAATGTCTTATATCTCCACGTTGGCTTCCGGGCGGCGCCTCCCGGAATGGCAATTTGGCGGTGGACGGTTTGCACGGCCCTCCACACGGTCTGTGCGTTAATCGCAGGTTACGGTCTCAATCGTGTATGGCGGCAGACTATGTCCACGCAAACTCGCCCGCAAATCTCGTTGGCAACTCCTTTTATTGTGGCAGCCGTTTTGCTCCACGGGGCGTATAATACGGCAGCAACAGTCTTTCATACCATGTCCGAATTCTGAGCGGTCTGAGCGGAACTTGCCGCCAGGGGGTCCTTTCCGAACGGATTTTCCGCAAGTAAAGCCGAATTCAAGTAAACTGCCTTTTCTCCAGCTGCCGATTTGTATAATCTGGATAGATGTGGCAGGTTGACGGACACCCCTAATACCTCGCTCAACTTAGTTTGGCGTACAATGTAGGACAGGATTTTATCCTGTCTCGGCAGGTTGGAGTCCCATCCTGCATGTCGATCGAAGCTGGGCGAGGTGCTAGGCACCGATGGCCGCCGTGAACTGACCGAAACATTGAGTGATAAGTTTGGAGATTCCTGATGTCGATTATGCTGACCGAGCGAGCTGCACAAGAAGTCAAACGAATTATGGATGATCAAAAGATGGAGGAAGGCACTGTCCTCCGCGTTGGCGTCCAGGGCGGTGGCTGCAGCGGTTTTTCTTATGCCCTTGGCTTCGACAAGTCGTATGACGAACAAGCCGACACCAAGTATGACTGTCATGGCATCGACGTCATCATCGACAGCAAAAGCGCATTGTATCTCGATGGGACGACATTGGACTTCTACGAAGGCCTGGAAAAGCGTGGCTTTACGTTCGAGAACCCAAACGCAGTTAAGTCGTGTGGCTGCGGTAGCTCGTTCCAAGCCTAAGCGTTCCAACGAGGTAGCACGTTGGTCGCAGGTGAGAAAATTCACATCATCGGTATTGGCGATGACGGCCTCGCCGGTCTGACGCAGGCCGCCCGGGATATCGTCGGCAAAGCGCAGTTGATCGTTGGATCAGCTCAAACGCTCTCGGCCGTTTTGTACACCGGAGCGGAGCTCCGAGAAGTGTCCGGCGACCTCGATGCGTTGGTCAGCTTGATTGATGACCGATCCAGCGATCGTATCGTCGTATTGACGACCGGCGATCCGCTTTTTTACGGTGTTGCTCGATATCTGTGTGAGCGACTGGGCAAAGACCGTTTTGAGGTGATCCCGCACGTCAGCATGATGCAAACTGCCTTTGCGCGCATAAAAGAAAGCTGGGATGAAGCGTATCTGGCAAATCTGGCCAGCATTCCACTGGAGCGTGCCGTGGAAAAAATGCGCTCGGCGGAAAAGGCGGGACTTTTCACCACGGAACAGATCTCACCGGCCGACGTTGCCGCCGAACTGAGCAAACGTGGAATTGACTATTTTACGGCCTTCGTGTGTGAGAATCTCGGCTCACCGAATGAACGGGTCACTCAAGCGGATCTGAACGAACTCTCATCGCTCGACTTCGCGCCGCTCAACGTGTTGATCTTGGTACGCAAACCGGGCGTCCCCGACAAGCCGCGCACAGCAAGCACGGGCCGTCTGTTTGGAAATCCGGATGAACTTTTTCTGCAGTCAACACCGAAACGTGGCTTGCTCACATCGACCGAGGTACGAGTGATCGCCTTGTCGCTGATGGAACTAAGACCGGATTCAATCGTCTGGGACATTGGCGCCGGGAGTGGCAGTGTCTCGATCGAAGCCGCACGTATCGCTTGTGAGGGAACGGTCTACGCTATCGAAATGGATCCGGAAGACCACCAGCTCATTCAAGAAAACGCCACGCGGTTCGCAGTGCCCAACGTCGTGGCCGTGATGGGGAAAGCGCCCGAAGCGTGGCAAGACCTACCCGATGCCGACGCCATTTTTGTTGGAGGCACAGGTCGCGAAGTCAGTGAAATCGCCGCCGCGTCGTGTGCACGGCTTTCTCCCGGGGGCCGCATCGTGGTGAATTGCGGTAGCATTTCCAATCTTTCGGCACTTCCCAAAGCGCTTGCCAGCAACGCCAGTGACGTCGAGGTGCGCATGGTCAACATCGCGCACGCCACGGACCAGCTAGATAGCGTTCGATTCGAATCGCAAAACCCGACGTTCTTGATTAGCGCCCGCAAGACTTGATGTGACTCATCTAGGCCAAACGGTTTAGCGAGTTCTGCGGCATTAGGTTGAATTGAGGTTGTCTGGCGAATGACTAATGTCTAAGCCCTAATGACTAAAGAAGCACCAAATCCTAATTGGTATCGGCCAAGTCGAACACGGTGTGCCAACGAATAGTCATTGGTCATTCCTTAGTCATTAGACATTCGCCTTGCGCGTAGCGCGTCGAGCGTTGCCTGCATGTCGGCCGGCAAAGGCGCCGATATCTGTAACGGCTCGCCGCTGTCGGGATGTACAAACCGAATACGCGCGGCGTGCAATGCTTGTCGTTCCAACAACACCTTCGTGTCGTTCGTCCTTTGCAAGTCACCCAGCGTAATCCGCGCATGACCCGCATAGAGACGATCGCACAGAACCGGGCAGCCTAAATGCGCCAGATGAACACGAATTTGATGCGTTCGTCCGGTCTTGGGAAAGATGTGCATCAGCGCGAAACCGGAAAACCTTTTAACCACGTCGTACTCGGTTATCGCTTCTCGCGCCGTCGCGTGATTGGCGCGAATTGCCATCTTCTCCCGCTGGTATGGATGCACTCCGATTGGCTGTTCAATGCGGTCGTGGTCGCGATCTGGAACGCCGCGGACGATCGCGTGGTATTCTTTCTCAATTTCGCGAGCTTCGAACTGCGCGGCTAAACGCAAATGTGCGTTGTCGCTCTTGGCTACAACAATCACCCCCGTGGTATCACGGTCGAGCCGGTGGACAATGCCGGGTCGCGTGAGGCCGCCGACGCCACTCAGCTGACTGAAATGATAGGCTAGCGCGCTGGCCAACGTACCGGACCAATGTCCCTTGGCAGGATGCACAACCATTTGGGCAGGCTTGTTGATCACGGCCAGATGGTCGTCTTCATAAAGAATGTCGAGCGGAATGTCTTCGGGCTGGGGACCATCCGGCAATGCCGGTTCGATCGCCACAGCGACGCGTTGACCGTCGTGCATACGATAGGCCGGCTTGGCGGGCTTGCCATCCACAAGCACTTCACCTGCTGTAATCGACTTGCGCAGCCGCGTGCGACTAATGTCGTCCAATCGCGTCACTAAGAATGCATCTAACCGTACACCTTCGTCCGTAGCAGCAACGGTGAATTCGAATCGCATGGCTGCATTTTGCAAGGGTCGTTCCATAAATGTGTGTAAGCCAAGGCCTCGGGAACCCTCTGCCCAACGCCATTAAGGATTCTTTCGCGTTAACATGGTGGGTGACACGAGCCGAGTGTCACTCAATGCGGCGTCCGCGCTGCAAACAGTTTTAGATCTCTCACTTAGTCACGCTCGGCTCGCGTGCCCCACCTAAAAGGTGAACTCCAGCCTAAACCGGTATCTTGATTGGCACAACCGATTTGTCAGCATATTGACGGCTCAGCGGGGACACCATGATGGCGACTTTAGACACTAGCCCGACGCGCAAGTTTTGAAGTTGCACGGTTTGCGTTTGGCCGAAGGCC
>CBDUAB010000321.1:0-5275 GCA_965365045.1 uncultured Planctomycetales bacterium | reverse complement strand
GCTGGTTGGCTGGCGAAGCGTCGGTTGTGTTCATCGGCATCGGCTGCGCGTTAGTTCAGATCAAGACGCAATGGAACGTGCAACGTGTTCGGAATGACTCCGTTGTGACCGCCTATTGTAGCGCCGAGAGTGACTCTTGCCGAGCGTGGGGGCGTGACGTCGCAACGTGGGAGACACGGTAGCCCGAGGAGTGTTGATTTAATCGAATCGCCTCATCGAGGCGAACGGGGGCCGTAAGGCCCGCGGTGGAATCGCGAGAATAGCCTGACATTTGTAGGGGCCGCCCTGGCGATCCGTGGTCAACTTGAAAATCGACGTTCAATTGCCGCTCAACCGCGGGCCTCACGGCCCCCGTTCGCCTTTAAATCAACAGGCCCGCAAGCGAAGGACACTACCACATCACGTAAACCCGTGGAATGATTAACCTTGTGTCCCTCGCTCGCGCGTCGGTCTACCGTTGATAGTGCAAATTCAAAGCGCGCAAGCGTCGGGCTATCGAAAAACGGGTTCCTGCACCTCTAGCGAATAACGATGCACGGTGTCAACACGATGGAGTTCCAAATGAATTGCGATCGCAAGTGCGTACTTTCAATACTATTCAACTGCTTTTGCGCTTGTTCGATCTTCGCCGCGGACCTCATTTCGACAGACGCAAATCCACAGCTTGACGATCCTGTCCGTGCACTGGAAAACGTTCCGACCGAAGCCCGTGAAATGAGATTTGAAAGGGGCCAAACGGTATTCCCCGACGGTGGGCACTTTCAGGGAATTCAGGCGTATTACGACAGATCACGGAAAAAGCAGGTGTGCTTCGTTTCGAGCGACTCCCATGCCAAGGGATATTTCATTACGGTTGCCTTGGATCTCGGCCCACGTGGCTTGGGCACCATTGGACACTTCCAAGACTTACCCTCCGATGGAAAACAACCGCCGCTACGACATGCCGGCGGAATTCAGATTATTGGCGATTATCTCGTCGTTGGCGTGGAGGACAATCAAGACAAACGTCGATCGCACGTTCAGTTTTGGAACGTCTCCGATCCATTCTCTCCGAAACTACGAGCGCCCCTCACGGTCGTTCGCGAAAGCAAACTGGCCAAAGACAAAACTGCCGGCGCCGTTGGAATTGTGCGCCGTGCAGATGATCATTTATTGGTCGTCGCGAATTGGGATGCGGAGGCGCTCGACTTCTACACGTCGAACGGCTTGCCGCTCGGTGATAATCATTGCAGGTTTGCGTTCAAGTCTCGGTGGGTGAAAAACCAAGCGAACAAAGCGGCCTGGGAACCGAATGAAGATTGGGGCAGCTACCAAAGTGTCAACTTGGTGGCCGATCGTCAATTCAATCTCTTTTTATTCGCATTCCAGACAAATGCCGGTAGGGACCTCGTTGACCTTTATGCGGTCGATCTGACCGAAGATCCATCCGATGTGATTCGTAAGCTGAGCACCAAGCAGATGGTTTTTAAAGGCGAAGCACATTTCCGTAGTGCCGGCGGGATTTACGTCAAATCCGAGACCGAGTTGTCTTGTTTCGCAACGGAGCGGAGCGCTCATGACCAGACCAGCATTGGTGTGTCGCCCTAGTCCGGCAACTCGTCGCTCGTAAACCGCTCACCACATTTCAAGACACGGTGTTTCTGGCCGAGTCGCTTGCAGGCTTCGACAAAAGCGTCGGGAGATTCGGTGTTGAATGCGAACATTTCAAAATGGCAAGGCACTACCAATCTCGCTTGAACGTCGTGGGCCAGCTTGGCCGCTTCCTCTCCCGATAAGTTGCCGGCAACGCGGCGCTCTGGCCGGCTCCCGTTGATGGGCAAGATAGCAACGTCGATGTCAAACCGGGATAGGCGCTCCGTCATGCCTTCGTAACGTACGGTGTCGCCGCTATGGTAGATTGTCCAGCGCCCAAAACGAACGACGTAACCCAAAAAGTGGCACCGTCCCTCTTCATCACGATCGACCGATTCATGCGCCGCTGGGATTCCATGAAACTCGAAATCGGTAACCCGCGCCGTCGAACCATCGTCAAGTCCACTGGGCCAATTGGGCTCGCAGCCAAGCCGATCCGCTACAAACTCGCGATTGGCCACGGGAATGACGAATTCCATTGTTGTGTTTGCTCGAATCAGTGGACGCAACGTATCTCCGTCGAGGTGGTCCGTGTGATTGTGCGATGAAGTGACCACGTCGATAAAGTCGAGTCGCGCCGGATCGACTATCAACTGGGTCATTCGCACGTGTGGCTTGTCGGTGTCGGCATATTTTCGTGTGAGCGAGTCGGACAGATAGGGATCGAATAACAAGTATCTGCTTTGATGTTTGACCAAAAAACCGCTTTGCCCAAGCCACCACAGCGCGAATCCCGTGCCCGGATCGGTGGCGGTGACTTCCCTCACAAACACATCGTCTTGCACAACCGGCTTGATCAAAGCTTCAATTCCTCGCGCACCAGATGCACCCCCGCGACCATATTGAAAAGTTTTTGCCGCGCAGCCCAGCGAGCGGTCTGGCTCAATCCGCAATCAGGCGCCAACGCCAGTTGTTCGGGCTTTACGAATTTCAGACACGTTCGCACGCGCTCGGCGACATCATAAAAGGTCTCGATGTAGTAGCTCTTGACGTCGATGATCCCCACCGCCACGTCAAACCGTTCGGCAATGGCACCGATCACTTCGATTTCGGCAAACTCGCGGCTAGCCATTTCGAGATGCAATTCATCCACGGCCAAATCCATGAAAGCCGGAAACATGGGCGCGTAGCGGCGAAATCCGACCGCGTGTCCTTTGAAATTGCCAAAGCACAAATGCGTCGACAACCGGCAACGCCCAACGATCGGTTCGACTGTCCGATTGAAGATATCGACGAATCGTCGAGGTTCGTCGCGATACGCGTAACAACTCATGGACGGCTCATCCACCGTTAATTCGGTACAACCCGCTTCGACGAGTTTCACCAATTCGTCACGGACCAAAGGCAGCAACGCTTCGGTGATGGCGTACCGATCGGGATATTGCTGATTGGGGACCAACCGCCCACTCAACGTGAACGGTCCCGGCAAGGATGCCTTGAGTGTACGACCTTCGGCCGGCGCCAGACGCTTGAGCCGTTCAAACTCGTCGACAGCTCCTAGGCCACCTGGGGCAACCAATTCCCCCACAATGTTGTGCTTGCCACGCTGGTCGTGCGCGGGTGGACCAAAGATGCGCGGCGACTTGGATTCCAACTCAATGCCGTTGAGAAACCCATAGAAGGAAAGATTAAAGTCGAGCCTCGTTTGTTCACCGTCCGTGATCACGTCCAAACCGGCGGCCGTTTGATCGTGCACGGCAGCTATGACCGCATCGTCCTGCATTTCGGCAATCTCGGCAGAACCAAACTGGTCAAGATGTTGCGAGGCAAATTCCAACCATCCCGGAAACGGATAGCTGCCAATGACGGTAGTTCGTAACGGCTGCGGCTGCATTGATCTACTTTCGATTGCGAGAGTAAACGGCTAGGAATCCGAATCCAAGCCTACATTTTCGTATAACTTTGCCAACCGGTGCGCGTGTTCATCGTAAGCGGCTTCGAACAGCGTCTCAGCACGCTCGGCCCCAACGACGCAGCCGGCACTGAGCACTTTTGGAGGCTGACCGGCAGCCGTCAAACGCTGTGCCACTTCGGCCTTGAGAGCGTTGATGATCAGGCAACTGCCGATAGTGGATCCGGGCGAAACGGGCGTTTCCAGACCCTCAACCGTGACCATTGCATCGCCAGCCGGCGCGCCGGTGTCCAATACCAAGTCCGCAAAGTCGCCCAGTTTCTTGCCGCTAGGATGATTACTCGAAGTGGCGTCGCTGTGTGCTTGGCTTACAACCGCGACCGTCTTGATGCCATGTTGCTGAAACGCGGCAGCCATTTCAATAGAGACGACATTGCAGCCGCTGGAACTGATCACCATTGCCGAATCAGCCTCCGAAAGATCGTAGTTGCGCAAAATCCGCTCGGCCAATCCGGCCACGTTTTCCAAGAACATCGCCTGTCGTTGCCCACCGCAGCCGACCACATTGTTGTGGTACGTTAGCGAAAGTTCGACGATCGTGTTGAACCCCGGAAATGAGCCGTATCGCGGCCACATTTCTTCGACGGCAATGCGACTGTGGCCCGATCCAAACAAATGCACCATGCGCCCGGCGAGAATCGAAGCGGCGAACCAGTCGGCGGCTTGTTGAAGTTGTGACTTCTGTGCACTAACCACGGTGATTAAGTCACGGCAACGATCCAGGTAAGTTTCACCAGGTGTGGACATGTGTGTACTTGAATTCAATGCGGATGTTGACCTTCCGTTACCGACCAACCGCCATCGACAGCCAAGACCTGGCCGGTGACAAAACGTGATTGATCGGACAAAAAATAAACGACCGCTGCGTCCAGATCGGTCGCCGTGCCGATCCGACCGCCGTCGAGCGGCTGTTTCGTGGAGATATATTGCCTGATTTCGTCGTTCTGGGCGGCGCGCTGCGCCATTGGCGTTTCGACCAATGCGGGTGCAACAACGTTGAACCGTATTTGGCGGCTCGCGTAGTAGGCGGCCGCGGCTGTCGTCAATCCTTCGATTGCCGCTTTGGTCGTCGCGTACGCGTGCGTCGCGAAATACTGCGGTGATGGCGAGTGCGCAAGTACCGAGCCCATGTTCAATATGCTGCCACCCGTGCTTTGAGTCAAAAACTGCCGTGCCGCAGCGCGGTTCGAATAAAACATACTGGTAAGGTTTATCTTCAGGGTGGCATCCCAACCTTCGTCTGTGATTTCGTCGAGCGGTCCGTCGCCAAAGCCGCGGCCACTCCCACCCGCGACGTGATACAAACCATCGAATTTACCAAACTGTTGCACGGCTTTCGCGATGGCGCTTTCCGCGGTTGCCGGCTCTCCCGCGTCGGCCGACATTCCCTCGGCATCGCTACCTAACGTCTCGACCGCTGCTGCCACATTGTCGGGATTGCGACCGACGACGACGATACGCGCGCCGGCCTCGACACAGGCTTTCGCACCTGACAAACCGAGACCCGTGGTGCCTCCCATAACAACGATGACTCGATCGGACAGCGGGCCACTCATTGGATTACCTTACTCAAGATTCGAAAGCCCAGCGAGTGACAATACCGTATGATGAGAATGTGCATCCAGCCAGATTATAGCCACTTTGAGGTGAAATCGAACATGACTGCTAAAGGTGCGAAGTACGTACACACGAATATTGTGGCGCGCGACTGGCGGGCGCTCGCCGAATTCT
>CBDUAB010000320.1:0-5277 GCA_965365045.1 uncultured Planctomycetales bacterium | reverse complement strand
ATGTGCAGCGTGGCTGTCATGCTCACGTTGGTGGAGTCAATTGAATACCCATTACAGGCGTTCACTTTCTGTTAGGATCTGGCCAATCCGGTTCCTTGCGTGTAGGAGGTTGGCCATGACCGTTGCCCGCTCTCAGCTTGTCGATGTTTGCGTGACTCCCTGGTATCACGTAATTTCCAAGACCGTACCGGGAGCCTTTTTGCTACGCCAAGGTGATAAGGACCGTAAACAGTGGATCGAGAACCGCATCGAGGATCTCAGCCAGTTGTTTGCCTTCGTCGTGGGCGGTTTTTCGGTGCTCGACAATCATCTTTTATGTGCAGCTCCACATAAGAGATGTGGAGTTGTACGTTATGTGCAGTAAATCGCTGTTTTCGCAAGAGGCTCCGACCTCGTTAAAAGACTTCCGCCGTTTTTGGACAAGAGCAATCGCTCAAGCGAGGCCATGATGAGTATCAAGACGATCCACTCGAACCGGCTCGCTGTTGCGCGCTTCCGACATCACGCGCTTCGGCTACAATAAGTGGTTGTTCAGTCGTTTTCCCCATTGGCCCGCCGGGCGGGTGATCTCGGGCGTTGACGCCAGCTAGACCGAAGTGAATGAACACATGCCTGCGTCGCTCTACCTCGAAACGACGATCATCGGTCATTTGTCCAGTCGCCCTAGTCGACTACTGCTCACCGCCGCGATTCAGCAAACGACGCGCGAGTGGTGGGACGATCATCGTCACTCGTACGACCTGTACGTTTCACGCTTCGTACTTGACGAGTGCTTAGCAGGTGATCTCGCCGCCGCTACAGAACGCATGCGGTTCTTGGACGGCATTGCGGAACTCGACATCACTGAACAGGTGGTCGAATTAGGTGATGCCCTAATGTCTACCGTACCGTTGCCAGGAAAAGCCCAGATTGACGCGTTGCACGTGGCCACTGCCGCGATTCACGGGGTACAATACTTGTTGACATGGAATTGCAAGCACATTGCCAATGCCTCGTTGCGGCCAAGGATTGAACGCGCTTGTCGTGAAACTGGATACGAACCGCCGACAATTTGCACACCACAAGAACTGCTGGAAGTAGAAAATGACACCTGATCCCGTTGTTGAAGAAATCAAACGTTACCGTCACGCGCAAGCTGCGCGCTTCGGCTATGATCTGGTGAAGATCGCGGAAGACGCGCGTCGCCGGCAAGGCACGGACGGGCGTCAAGTGGTACGGCTTTCTCCTCGACCACCTCGTGCGTCAACCGCAAACCAACGTTCGGCGTCATAACGGATGCAGCGGAGCGGTGACACACGTTTCAAGCAACAACCGTTTGGGGCTGCTCGAAACAATCTTATCGAATCGGCGACCTCTGATCGCGGCGTCATTTATTCCATTTGTGGATCTGGCTTACTAATAAATCTCGTCGACAGCCTATTGGCCTCGTAACGGCACGGTAACTTCCGTGATGACGCGACGATCGTCGTACAATTCACCAGTCGCGCGAAAGCGAAGGAGCGCTTGATCATCGACCGCGGCATTACCGTCGAGGCGAACCTTTAGATCAACGTCATTTTGCTGAGCGGCAACGCGAACAGCTTCGGCGCTAAAACCAGTTGGCGCCTCAAAAAGCTCAACAGTCATGGGACCTGTGAAATTACTGGTTCGCTGAAGTGATAAGCGGCATGAAACTGTGTTGCCCGGTGATGCACTTATCGTTTTGTCGACCGCGTTCAACTTAACGATCGGGGGCAAGGAACGAAGCATGTTGCGTTTTTCTGAAAGGAACAACATGGATTGCTGCTTACCTTGTTTGTCGACGAATTGAACGTAGCCTTGCGTGTACAACTGAGTTTGAGACTGCACGTTGATATGCATCGTTTCCGGCAAGTAGATGGGAACGATCGTTTCGTTTTCGCCCGCGGAGATGACGGCGTCGTGGATCTGAACACCGTCCAAATCGCGATTCTGGCGATCGCCTTGTTGAAGCATGATCGGCCCGTCGTAATCTTCCAACCGTTCAACGTCCATCAAACAGGGGTAAACCGTTCCGCGATGTGCATATTGATAATGTTCGCTGCACTGCAGCCGGACAAAGCGGTTTGCGCGAGCGACGGCAAGTGTTACGCTATGCACATCAATTGGAATAAGGAGGCTTACCTGGCTCAACGAGGATACCCGCATGAACAAGTGGATGTTACAGTCTTGCGTTGGAACGCTCGTCGTGATGAGTGTCTCGATCATCATGTTGGCAAGCGCAACGACCAGTGGCCAAGAAAGCGGAGAAACAGAGGAAATGATCGGAATGCTGAGACCATGGACGGGACCGTACGGCGGAGTTCCGCCGTGGCATTTGGTCCGACCGGACGAGTTCATCGAAGCTTTTGATGCGGCAATCGCACTCTCGGAAGAAGACATCGATGCGATCGCAAATAACCCCGACCCGCCGACGTTTGCTAACACTATAGTGGCACTTGAGTCCGCTGGCCGTACGCTCGACCGACTGCAGGCTCTCTTTGGCGTGCATCGATCGAACCTGAGCGTCGGTCCGGTCCCCGATGTCGAACGCGTGGTCGTGCCCAAATTGGCTGAGTATGAGGATCGCGTCATACAGAACGAAGAATTGTTTGCTCGGGTCGCGGCAGTCTACGAAAACGAAGCGACTGCAGACAACCTTTTGCTCGCGCAAAAACGCTTAATCGAGGACCGCTACAAGAAATTCGTGCGGGGCGGCGCCAAGCTCAACGCGCGCGACAAAGCCAAGCTCTCCCAGATCAACAAACGTCTGGCGAGTCTCTTCACCGACTTCAGCCAAAACGTGCTAGCCGACGAGCAGAACTATGTGACTTGGATCGAAGACGAAGCCGATTTGGCCGGTTTGCCCGATAGCGTCATCGCAGCGATGGCCGGTGCCGCCAAAGAACGTGGCCAAGAAGGAAAATGGGCCGTTACGAACACACGATCCTCGATGGATCCGTTTCTCACGTACGCCGACAATCGCCAGCTACGCGAAAAGGTTTGGCGAACTTATTACAACCGCTGTGACAACGGAGATGCGCGCGACAACAACACATTAATCGCGGAAATCCTCAAGCTCCGCGCCGTGCGGGCCAAGCTGCTAGGTTATGAAACTCACGCTCATTGGCGTTTGGAACCCCAAATGGCCAAGACGCCGGAAGCCACGATGGACTTGATGATGAAAGTCTGGCCCAAAGCGGTCGCGCGCGTCCGTGAAGAGGTCGCTGACATGCAGCAGATCGCCGCCGACGATGGGGCGGACATTACGATCGAGCCATGGGACTATCGTTACTACGCCGAGAAAGTCCGCAAGGCCAAGTACGATCTCGACTTCAACGAAGTCAAACCGTACATGCAACTCGAGCAGCTCCGTGAAGCGATGATGTGGACTGCCGGCAAGCTGTTCGGGCTGCAGTTCAAGCAAGTCACTGATCTGCCGGTTTTTCATCCTGACGTCCGCGTATGGCAAGTCACCGACGCGGCGGGCCAGCACGTTGGGCTATGGTACCTCGATCCCTATGCGCGCCAGGGTAAACGAAGCGGAGCATGGATGACTGCCTATCGCTCTCAAGAGAACATGGGAGAAGCCATCAACCCGATCGTTTCCAACAACTCAAACTTTGTCAAAGGTGTTCCGGGCGAGCCAGTTTTGATTTCTTGGGATGATGCGACGACCCTGTTTCACGAGTTCGGTCACGCGTTGCACGGACTGCTTTCCAATGTCGCTTATCCGTCGCAGTCCGGAACGTCGGTTGCTCGCGATTACGTCGAGTTTCCTTCGCAGTTGCTTGAGCATTGGCTCTCGACTCCCGAAGTACTGGGCCGTTTCGCCGTTCACCATCGGACCGGTGAGCCGCTGCCCGCGGAGCTGCTAGAGAAAATCGAACGCGCGTCGACGTTCAACGAGGGCTTCGAAACGGTCGAGTACCTAGCCAGCGCACTAGTCGACATGAAGCTGCACCTGGCTGGCGATATCGACATCAACCCTGACACGTTCGAACGGGAGACGCTGGCCGATCTCGGAATGCCGCGTGAGATCGTGATGCGTCATCGCACGCCCCACTTTGCCCACATATTCTCGGGCGACAGCTATTCCGCTGGTTATTACAGCTACCTCTGGTCCGATGCCCTCACGGCCGATGCAGCGGAAGTGTTTGAAGAGGCCAGCGGATACTACGACGAGGAAGTTGCCCAGCGTCTCCACGACAATATCATGTCTGTCGGTGACACGATCGATCCGGCGGACGGCTTTCGAGTCTTTCGCGGCCGCGACGTCGACACCAGCGCGCTGCTACGGAAACGCGGTTTTCCGGTAGATTGATCGGTGCGGGGCAAGAAAATCTCCACGACCGGGCCAGCCGCCAATTTCAACCGAATGTTCAGCGCCCTTGACTAGGCGTTTTGAAAACTCTGCCAATCCATGCCCAATTGTCGAACTGCCGCTCGAACCGTTCCCAGCTTAAGATCTCGACCGCCCCAATCTGGAACAACGGTAACCCGTTGGTTGCTAGGATTGATCTACTTGCGATGTGACCCACCGCCCTTCCGCGGAATTTCACGACAGCTAAGCAACGTGAGTTTGCGGGCCACTTCGCGGTATTTCATGGAGCGGTGACCACGGTTTCGAACCAGACCGTTCCACTGACATCATGGATTTGAGCGTTTGGCGGTAGTGAGCGACCAAGATCCTGATAGACCTCGATGACGGCCGCTAATGCATCTTTGACGTTGGCCATCGCTTCATCGACGGTATCGCCTTCCGTGACAAGTTCCGGAAAAAGTGGCGAAGTGACTGTGTAGCCGCCTTCTGGTTGCGGTTCAAGGACGAGTGGAATCTTATAATTCATCGCTGCCCTCCATCCTATTCAGGATAGCCACCAAGTAACAAGAGCGTCAAGCACGCGATCCCGGCGAGTCACTGGCGGCAACAATTCGCAAGCAGAAATTGTTTGTTATATTCAGTGAGTGCGTGCTAGCCCACGTAGACTGATATTTCTTGGCCTCGAAGAAGGTATTGCGAAATGAAGACTAGGATGCGCGTCCTGCTCGTTGTGACATTTATCTTTGCCCATCTGGCAAGTGTCGAGGCCGAGACTAAGTCCACGGTGCTGTTGGTCGGCAAGGAACCGGATCATGCCTTCGGCACACACATGTACATGCACACTTGCCACATGCTGACCAAGTGCCTCGCACTGACCGACGGCGTGGAGACGGTCGTTTCCTTAGGCTGGCCAGAGGATTCCAAGGTGGCCGACGGCGCCTCGACAATCGTTCTTT
>CBDUAB010000319.1:0-5279 GCA_965365045.1 uncultured Planctomycetales bacterium | reverse complement strand
GGCACTTTCTGACGGGTCAACAACAGCATTGTGGGACCGTCGGTGCGCTCGAGGCCCGCCACGAAGGCACCGGCCACTTCCTCCGGATCGCCAGGTCGAATTACGTCGAGGCCGGGAATGACGCGGAGACCACTACATGTTTCGACCGGCTGATGTGTTGGGCCGTCTTCGCCGACGCCGACCGAATCGTGCGTAAAGATGTACAGCACAGGAAGTTTCGCCAGTGAGGCCAAGCGGATCGAGGGCCGCAGGTAATCCGCGAAAACAGCAAACGTGGCGCCCGACGGACGAAAGATCCCGTCGTAGGCGACGCCATTCAGGATCGCGCCCATCGCATGTTCGCGAATGCCGAACCAGATGTTGCGCGCTTTGTAATCGTTGCGCCCAAAATCACCGCTGGATTTGATGTAATTCTTCGTGGAACCGAACAAATCCGCACTGCCGGTGAAAAACAGTGGCATGGCCGCGGCGATTGTTTGAATCACGACGCCGCCGGCGCCACGCGTCGCGTCCTGGTAGTCCGCGTCGAATTCCGCAATCTTATCGAGCAGGTCCGCCGGGACTTTGCCGGCGATGCCGTCAGCCAACACGTCGGCTAGATCCGGATTGGCTTGCTTCCAGGCCGCGAAAGTGTCTTGCCAGTGGTTGTATTGGGTGACGAGTTTTTCTCCGTGCTCGGCGAAGTAGCTTTTTACTTCATCTGACACGTAAAAAGTCTCATCGGGCAGACCGAGGCCTTTGCGCGCGCTGGCGGCGAACTTGGCACCACCTTCGCCGTGTGCCTTGGCCGTGCCGGCGACCTCGGGAATGCCGCGACCGATCTCGGTCTTGGCAACGATCAACTTGGGTTTACCGTTGTCCTCCGCCTTGGCCTTTTCCAGCGCGGCTAGAAACGCGTCCATGTCGTGGCCGTCGACCGTGACCACGTCGAATCCGTAGGCTTCGAATCGTCGTGCCGTGTTTTCGCTTTGCGTCATATCCGCCATGGCGTCAAGCGTAACGTCGTTCGAATCGAAGATCAGAATCAGGTTGTCAAGCCCAAGATGCGCGGCGAGCGCCGCCGCTTCGGACGAAACGCCTTCCTGAAGACAACCATCTCCCGCTAGCGCGACAATGTGTTGATCAAAGATCACGTGATCGGCTGTGTTGAAGTGTGCGGCAGACATCTTGGCGGAGATCGCGTAACCGACCGCGTTGCCGACGCCTTGGCCGAGCGGGCCAGTGGTTGCTTCGACTCCCGGCGTGTCGCCAAACTCGGGATGGCCCGGTGTGATGCTGTGCAATTTCCGGAAGTTCTCGATCTCCTCGAGTGGCAGGTCGTACCCAGCCAGATGCAGCCAGCCGTAGAGAAACATGCTGCCGTGTCCGGCGGAAAGAATGAATCGATCCCGGTTGATCCACTTTGGATCATGCGGATTGTAGCGCAGCGCGTGCCCATACAGTACTGCCCCCATTTCAGCGCTGCCGAGTGGCAGACCGAGGTGACCCGAGCTGCAGGCGTGAACCGCATCGATGGCTAAACCGCGGGCGATCGCAGCGGCGCTGGCAAGAGCGACTTTGTTCATAACATGCACACTTCTGTGTCTTTTGAGGTTGATCCGCGAAACTCAGAAGTTTAACTGCCCATGGGAGTATTGTCACGACTGCGCGTTGCCAATGGATCAAGCCATATCGAGCATTGCCAAGTCTGGCGCAAGCTTACGCATCTGCTCCGCCATGTACCTTTTGACTTGGGAAGTGGTTTTCAATGTGAGTGCATGTGTCAGGACGTCCTCCGCTAACTTTTGATTCACGTGTCCTGCCAACTCCTTTATGGAAGGAACAAATGAAGGGCTCATGCTAAAACTGCGTAGTCCCATACCGAGTAATAAGACGAACGCTCGCGGTTGACCAGCCATTTCACCGCAAAGCGTTACCGGTTTGTTGGCTTTGCGGCACTCGTGAATCACCGAATTCAATGTTCTCAAAACGGGTGGACTGAGTGGCTGGCACAGATGGCTAACTTTGGGATTATCGCGGTCGGCAGCCATCAGATACTGCACTAAGTCGTTTGAGCCTATCGAGACGAAGTCGACGACGTCGAGCATGGTATCGATGGACACCGCCGCGGCAGGGACTTCGAGCATCATTCCCATCGGTACATCGTCATGATTTTTCGACTCGTCCTCAAGCTGGCGGGCTGCTTTGCGCACAATCGTCCGCACCCTACGTATTTCTTGCAGAGTCGTAATCATGGGGAACATCAGTCGAATCTCGCCACCGAGTTCCTTTGCGTAGTGACCTGCCCGCAGCACCGCACGTATTTGAGTGAGAAAAAAGCCAGGGTGCTCGAATGAAAGCCGGATGCTCCGCCAGCCCATGAAGGGATTCGCTTCTTGGTGTTCGTGGCCCAGATACGGAACCGTTTTGTCACCGCCGATGTCGAGTGTACGGATCGTCACACGATGTTGCGGCGCGGCGAGAACAATCTCGCGATAGGCGCTGAGCTGTTCCTCTTCGTCCGGTACGTCAGTGTGTGTCAAATACAAATACTCCGTACGGTAAAGTCCGACACCCGTCGCACCCATCGCCTGTGCGGCTTTGGCGTCCGCGGCATTGTTGATATTGGCCAGCAACTCAAGCGTTTTGCCGTCCGAGGTCGAGGCCGGTTGCTCGCGATTGGTCGCCAGTTGGTCTTTGAGATCAAAAAACTCTCGTTCTAGCTTTCGGTAAGCCGCTAACGTTTCTGGATCGGGATTGATGATCACATGGCCTTCGCGTCCGTCGACAATCAGGGTGTCCCCTGTTTTCACTTGGCGCAGGAGGCCTTTGACTCCGGCCACCGCGGGAATACCACGACTGCGGGCAATAATGGCGGCGTGGCTCGTTTGGCTGCCCGATTGCGTGACAATTGCCGCCACATCGGCTTCGCCCAGATTAACGGCTTGCGACGGGAGCAACTCATCGGTTGCGATGATCAACGGACCTTTGATTGCGGGTTCTTCGGGATTGAGCACATCCGTCAGATGGGCACTCAGACGTACGACAACGTCACGCACGTCTGTTAGCCGTTCCTTGATGTATTGATCCTTGGTGCGGGCAAAGAGAGATCGATACTCATTCAGGACTTGGTGCAGTGCGGCCTGGGCCGTGAGGCGGTCCTCGATGATGGAATTGCGAATCTTATTGCGAAAGGCAGGGTCACGCAGAATTGTCTCGTGTGCACCGAAAATGGCCGCTTCGCTTTTGCCGACTTGCCGTTCGACTTTGCGGCGGAGGGCACGCAGATCGGTCGCCGTGTGATCGCAGGCAGTCTCGTAGCGGGCAATCTCCGCCGTGATTTCACGATCAGCCAGCCGCTTCTGATCTGGACGAACAAAGACTTCGTCCAGACAGTATGCGGTTCCAACGGCTACTCCAGGGGATACGGCGATACCACGTCGCATTCGCTCAATTTAGCATTGTTGACGCCACATTCGAAGGCACCGTGGGTCAGTTAGCCGCGTCAACCCTCCATTTGCTCACACCCCACCGCGAGGAAAAGTGGTATTTCCTTCCCAGCCACTTCTCGGCGAAAATCAACGGAACACCTACCAACCGGGCGGATTGTGGAACTCAGAGGAGGAGGTTTTAGAAAAATCGGGCCGTTTCAGGCTCCGAACGTGCGGTTTAGGGCGGCATGAAGGTTGAGGGGGCGCCAGGACCTAGGTATACTTACCGGCTTGGTATTTGCCCAATCAGGTCGAATGATAGGCAAGCAGAGATTAATAGGAACCAAATCGTCGCGTCAGTTTTTTAGTCATCGGTACGTATGCGTTTCACCCTGATTGATCAAATCGTCGATCTTCAGCCTGGCAAATTGATCACGGCGGTTAAGTCGGTGACGCTCACTGAAGACTACCTACGGGACCATTTCCCGCTGTTCCCTGTAATGCCCGGTGTGCTGATGCTTGAGGCGATGTATCAAGCGAGTGCCTGGCTGTTGCGTATTACCGACGATTTTTCCCATAGCATGGTTTTGTTGGACGAAGCGAAAACGGTAAAATACGCCGGTTTTGTTCGGCCAGGGCAAAGGTTGGAATTGACTTCAGATCTTCAAAAGCGCGAAGAGCCGCTTTCTTGGTTTAGAGCAAAAGGAATCGTTGACGGTGAAGTTGTGGTAAGTGGGCGACTGGTGTTAAAGCAGTTCAATCTGGCCGACACCGATATTGAGCAGGCGGCTACGGATGCTTACATTTGCCGTTCATTGCGTGAACAGTTCTCCGCACTCAGTTCGTCCACGCTGGCCCCAATTACTTAACGAGCCTAATACACAAGCAAAGCCCGACACGCAACGGGCCAATATGCGGGAAAAAACGAACACGAAACAACAAAGTAGATAGAGGATTTCTGGGGGAATATCGGCATACTGCGAGCGGTGACTTGCGGCTTCGTTAGATGCTCGCTTCCCAAATCCATCAGCGATCGGAGGATAGGCCAATAATGGCGCCAACAAAAGACGAAGTATTTGACAAAGTTCAAGCGGCTCTGGTTGATGCGCTTGGTGTTGACGACGACGAGGTGACTTTTGATGCGACTCTCGTAGGCGACTTGGGTGCGGAGTCCATCGATTTCTTGGATATCGTATTCCGTTTGGAAAAGGCCTTTAGTATTGAGATTCCTCGCTCGGAACTATTTCCTGAGGACATTCTGACCAGTTCGGATTACGTTGAGGATGGAATCGTCACGGAAACTGGGTTGGCCGAACTTAAGAAACGGATGCCGTTCGTCGACTTGTCCAAATTTGAGAAAAAACCTGAAGTCCAAGAATTTGGCAATTTGTTAACTGTCAATGACATGTGCCGATACGTCGAAAGCAAAGTTGGAGTTGGCAGCTAGTTTCCGCGTCGAGTTCCTTTCATATCATCACCAGAAACTAGCCGCTCAACGGACGAGCCATCGAGATTAGTGATCACTGATGCGTTGGTTCTGGATTGACCGGTTCGAAGAATTCGTCAGCGGCCAGAGTGCCGTTGCCATTAAGAATTTTTCGCTCGGCGAAGAAACTTTTCATGGGTATTTTCCGGGGCATCCTGTCATGCCCGGCTCGCTGATTTTGGAAGGCATTGCCCAGACCGGCGGCATGCTCGTGGCTGAGCTGAGCGAGTACCGAGAGCGTCTAGTGCTGGCGAAGGTTTCGAAGTTCAAATACCACTTTGCCCCGTGCCCCGGCGATGTGCTAGTCTACTCGGTGAAACTCGACGTCGTACGTAGTGGTGGAGCATTGATCCTCGGCCAATGCCACGTGGATGATCGATTGC
>CBDUAB010000318.1:0-5279 GCA_965365045.1 uncultured Planctomycetales bacterium | reverse complement strand
TACTCTAACCAATTGAGCTACGGCCCCAAACGGTGAACGTCGAATTATACCAGCGATAATCCCCGCCGCAAGATCGACCATTCCATAAGAGATTTGGTTCGCGTCCGATTCGGTATTTTGTCGGTCTTTGGCTGGTTTTCAATAGGCCGACCGTTGATTCATCGAGATGCGAAGCTTGTCGGTTCTGACGGTTGTTCGTACGCTTGAGGCATGTCCGGTGCCCGCAGCGTGCTCAGGAAAGCCAGCAGGGCAAGCTGTTCTTCGGACGACGACGTCAGGTAGTTGATCGTTGCGAAGCGGGCCTCGCCATCGTGGGCTACGATCGCCGCAGTCAGCGTTTCCGCCCGGCCATCGTGTAAGTACGGGCCACTGTCCGCGACTCCCCACAGAGGTGGAGTTCGCCATTCGCGGCGTGTTTGCTCGGGCGGCGTCGATGAGAAAATCGTCATCAGGCCACCGTAGTAGCCTGGGACGGTCGATACCGACCTGTCCGTGGGCGCCGGAAAGGGGTCCGATAAACTGGGGCCCAAGTCGTGCAGCAATAAGTCACTATAGACAAACTCGGCAGGCCCCAAGCTCTCCACGTGGCAGGCAATGCAGCCCATCTTGTCAAAGACAACCTGGCCATCTTCGGAAAGTTCTCGCTGCTGCTCGTCGTCTGGCCACTTGGGTTTGGGAGCCGGTAGATTGGCGACGTACGCCAGTAGATCGCGACATTGCCGATCCGTGAGATCGAGTAAGACGTCTGTTTGGGGGTTCGTTGGGTCCACCGGTTGTGGTTGTGTGCTGACCGCCAAGCCAAGTTCGTTGGCACACGCACCGCGTACGAACTCGTTGAGCGTCGGTGTCTGGCCACGCCAACCGAATCGTCCCACGCGGCGCGTCACACCGCTTGAGCCACGGCCGGCGCGCCGTGAATTGTTCCTTGCGTCCGGAGCGGTCGATCTTTGATTGATGCGGGCAATGCGACCGGAGACCTTCGGGAACTTTTTACTTTGCCGTCGTCGAACCGTATCAAGAGTGCGCTCAGAAACTTGATCCAGGAGGCCGGCGCCAAACAGGGCAGGCGTGTTGCGTTGCGTCAGTTGGAAACGGATTGTTGGGTTTTTCGATCTGCCTGTTTCTTCCAGCAAGTCGGCGACTTGCGCAAAGATCGAGTCATTCGCCCCAATGTTTTCCTCTGCGACAACCTTTTCCAACAGCGATCGACGCTTTTGGTAATATGCATGTTGTGTACCGTGAGCGTGCAAGGTGATCGATGGGATGACACCTGTAGGTGTCTGAAAACCGGCGTGTAAATCGGCCAGATTCTTCTCAAACTCTTGGCGGCGAAGCGGGTTGGTGATGCTCGGTAAACGCACCGACAAGACATCCACGTTGTTGTCGTCAGGACCGCCACCCCCCACGCCACCCTGATAGTGGCAGGCGACACAGGAGCGTTCGTTGTAAACCGGGCCAAGTCCGTCGCCCATCGCGCTTTGCGGGTCGTTGGGCGCCCAGCGATGTGTGAATAGGTCCCGGCCCTGCCGAACGCTGTTTTTCTCGGCGGGAGGTTGCGGTGATTCCGCATCGACTAACGCCGCCGCCGCGAACACCACGCCTGACAACAGAACGGATCGCGCCCAGTAGCCGATAGCTTGTGATTTGCGATATGCCATGACTCTTCTCCGTAGGTTCCAGTGGTTTCAACCTGATATAAGTATGCAGTTCAACTCGCCGCATCGCGCAAATAGCGAACCAGCAGCGGTATCACTTCGTCCGCGCAGACAACGCCCGTCCGCTTGCCGCGCCGATCGTACGCGGCAAACAGGATCGCTTCCTTTGTGTTGAGTTCGATTGGTTGCTGCCCGAGCACGTGGATAAGTGCCGACAACTCGACTTTTAACACGGGAATAATCTCAAAATTGCTTAGCCGCCGTTTGACGGCTGGATGATCCAAATACTGCTGATGTTGTGAAGTTGGTGAGAGTTCACCAGGTGTCGTGGGACGTTGGTGGACAACGCAGAGCACTGGTTGTCCACGTGCGGCGCACTGCTGCATGTGCGCTTGGATGGCCTTGATTCGCGGCGTGTGCTGCGTGTAGCAATGGCCGTCGGCGAGGATTTCGTAAACATGTTGTTCAAGTTTGTCGAGTCTCGCCAACGGCAGCAGCGACAACGTTAGATGACCAGCATCGCACAATTGTCCGTCAAGTGCCGCGAAACGCACGATTGCTGGATCTTCCGCGCCCTGTTCGTTTTTGCCAATCAATTCCAGCGCGCGCTGCTGACGTAGCAGGCTGACGGCATGAACGACCGAACGGACTGTTTCGCCGTCCGTTGCGATTTGTTTGCTCCTCGAATTACGCAGACGTTGTGACAGCTTCTCAAGCGATCTCTCCATAAATTCCGTAAACGTATCTCGATGGGCCGTGCCCAGCCAAGTTTGCCATTGCGTGGCGTCACCTGCCGCCTCGTTTCGCGTCAAGCGGGCGTTATCAATCGTCCACTGTGTGGCAGCGACTAGCCGATTGGCCCCGACGTAGCCGACGACGAAATGCAGCACGCGGAGGTCCGCAGTGCAGAAATAGACTACAGGTCGGCCTATTTTCGCCGCCGCTTGTTTCTGAGTGTGACTCCGATCACCGTTTTGATAATGGATATGGTTGGGTATACCAACGTATCGCAGCACAGGCGCAAAATGTCGTTCGATGAGATTCAGCTGCTCAGGGCTGCCTAGTGAAGAATTCAGGAATGCGTCGTTGGCCGCCGCAGTCGCTTGGTCACTGGGCGCCGTCTTCGGAAGATCAACTACCAGCACGAAAGCATTTGTCTTGGCGGCCTGTTCAGACGCTGTTTCCAGATCGGTTGCCCACGGAATTGCGTTCCCGGATGCAGTCGATACCACCAGTGCGCAATATAGCACTGTGAATTGGCTGACGATTTGACCGGCGATTCGGCCGGCGCGGTGGAATGTGGTCCGCAGTCCCATCGAAGAATGCCCCATATTCTGTTCCGACTATTCCGCTTAATGATTTTATTCTTTTTCCGCGGATTCCAGCAAGCATTTGGCGAGGTGCCTTTCCGTTTGTGCATCGGTGTAACGCATTTTGTGGCTTCGATTGCCATGAGCTCTGGATTTTGCATCCGCTCCAACTCGACCGGGCGCGAAAGTAACGGAACACCCACTTAGATTGACCGTAGTTGAATTGTGCCGGATTCAACGTTTGCAAATGGCAAAGTGAATCAGGACAACAGCGCTGAATATGCTAGGTTTTACTGGGTCAACTGGCTGACTTGCTCTTGGAACGGAGGAGAAAAATGTGGTTTTACGTCACCCGCATACAAAACACCGTAGAGAATGTCGTAGTGCGAATGGAAATGCGAGACTGGGCGATCGCCGTCGCAGCAATGCTTGTCATTGGGTTCGTTTGTATGCGGGGTCTCAGCGCGAAGACAAACCTTTGATAAAGCGTATTTGAATCGCCAGTAGTCACGAGGGCTTCTGGCTGGCGACTAGGTGCACGTATTTGTGGCAAGGGGTGGATTGCCAAGTTCAAACTGGTCGCGTTAAACGGCGTTTCGCCGTCATCGCTCTGCCACAATTCTCGACTTATACATCTCGGCAACCGTGAGATCTCGCTGGGCAGCGTCCTCTTTGCCAAGTTTCTGATACACCAAACCTCGGTGTTCGTGTAGCTCAACCAAAGTTTCTTCGAGCATCTGCAGTTCCTTCGCCAACACGCGCCGTCGAATCGATTTTAACATCTTTCGCTGTTTATCCCGTTTGTCCAGCTCGTATGTTGCTGTGGATATTTCAACCGCCGTGTTTGTATCAATCAGGGCTTGCTCATAATCACCGCTCAAATAACAGATGTACCCGCGTGTGTCGATCATGGCCGCGGACGTCGGAAAGGATTTGAGCGCTTGATCGACATCTTTCCTTGCTTGTTTCAATTCGCTGCCACCGAGCGCGCGAGCGTAGGCACCTCCGTTCAGCGCATGAGCCAACAAAGACACGTGATTTAGGTTGGGGCTCGCGTTGACTCGCGGCTCCAAAAGCTTTCTTGCCTGGTCGAACTTTGACCAACTTTGTTTGTAATCTCCCAGCATCATGTAGGTGTTGCCGCACTCCAGCCAATAGGTTGTGTTCTCCGCATCCCAATGGATGGCGTGCTTGATCATACACAAGGCGCCGATATTGTCGTTGTCGAGCGAACGATCCACGTAGGCGGCGTAATACCAGCGCCCGATTTCTCGAGGAGCTTCCTGCCATATCAAAATGGCCAAGACAATCCCAAAAAACAGCCGAAGAATTGGCGATCTTGCGCTGATGTGGCCACGCTTCTTGACGCCGCCGCCCGCGGGCGCTGCGTCCAGTTGGCCGGTCTGCGAGCGCGGGGAAAAGGTGCCAGTTTGGTCCTGATTTGGAAACTCCGATGAGGTGGTCGGCGACATGGGGGTTTTCGCAATTCTTTTAGCAAATCTTAGTAATCGTGCTTGGTAATCGAGCTGTGGACATTGGCTGCTAGAACATAAGCGAAACCGTCGCAATCGTCACGGCCGACCGTAGCCTTTTTCAAAGAGGCAAAATGGGTTAACGAATGGTTTGCCGTTGGGTGTTGAGCGTTGACGCTGGCAGACGAACGCCGTACCATCGGGAACGCAATGCGCGCTGCGCGGCAGTGTGCGGTCCAGACCGACGGTGTCTGGTTAAATGACGAAACGGAGGTGCACATATGCCACTATTCGAAGTGGAAACGAACGCACACATCATTATTACCTGGGCAGACGACGAAGTCGCTGCTGCCGCTCTTGTCGATGATACTTACCCGTCGGACGAAATCATTCGTTTAACCAAGCGGCCGCGCGACACGTGGGTTATTTCCAAATCGGCATTGGGAATCACCGGGCAAACTGACCCGTGCACGATGGCACGGGATTGTTTGGCGAAGGCCGCCGGAGACAAGGTACATGCGATTCGACTCTATATGCAAGAGACGGGCACGGATTTGTCGAATGCACGAAAAGCGATCGAGTCGAATATGGTGATGGGTTGGTAGGAAGCGAATGGCGTTCTCTCGGTGGGATTTTTACCAGCTGATGTTGGATTTCTTTGAACGCAGCCCCTATCTCGTTACGTTCCGTGCATTGCTGTAGATGAAACTGCAACGTTGGGGCCGGATCGCCAACATCACCAGCGCGAGGTCGACCACGACTCGGATTCACCGTTTAGTGCGTATGTGGCCGCAGAGGTCGCACACTCTGGTAGTGCGGGAACGGCGTCCTTCACGCCTTGA
>CBDUAB010000317.1:0-5290 GCA_965365045.1 uncultured Planctomycetales bacterium | reverse complement strand
GACTAGCTATTAAACTGGAGAAAACCGATGCGACGTTCCTTTTTTGCTTGTGCGGCTTTTGCCGTTTTAATACCACTGGTCCGCGCCGAGGATCTACCGCTAATCACGGATGTCGAAGCCCAGCCGTTCAAGGCCCAAGTTCGCCGCGTCGTGACCGCACTCGACTTTCTGGGCGAAAGCCTCACGACCGCCGAACGCGAAACTTTCCAGGCAGCGCTGGCACAGCCAGATGACGACCAGGCCGTCAAGGCCATTCAAGAGGCACTCGATCATCGCGTGCTCGTCGGCGTAAACGTCAATCCCGAAAGTCGTGTAAAAGTCGCGCGTGGACCCGCTCCCGCATTGCTGAATGAACAGGGCTGGCGCGTATTCTTGGTCAAGGTCCACAACGAGGCGGGTGTCACCGCGCAACTCAAGGCTTCCAGCCCCAACGCCGCGCCGGTCTATGCGAGATCGTCCGGCAGTCCAGCACCTGAACTTAAAGTCAAGCCGGAGGACGTCCCTGATCGCTGGATGGACGTCGATATGTTCGACAAGCAGCCGCTCGTAGCTCAGCTCTCTGGACTGGCTCTCGAATATCGGATAATTCAACTTTTCAGCCGCGACAAAGGTCCGCGTGAGGCAACGTTGGCATTTGACGTCGGACAGGGGACGCAGGATCTGGGTTTTCGCAGCCAGGTTCCGATCTTGTTTAATTGCGCTCCGGCGGTGCAGGTTCGCCTCGACGTTTTGGATGCGGATGGCAAGCCGACCACGGGACAATTCGTCATTCGCGATCAGCGCGGGCGCGTTTATCCGGCGCGATCCCGTCGACTCGCCCCGGACTTCTTCTTCCACGATCAAGTTTATCGTCATCACGGCGAAGCGATCGGGCTGCCTGCCGGTAAGTACGAGGTCACTTATTCGCGGGGACCGGAATATCGAATTCTCAAGCGAGACATCACCGTACCGGTCGCCGAAACGCACAGCGAATCGTTTCGTTTGCAACGCTGGATCAAGCTCGTCGACCACAATTGGTATTCCGGCGACCACCACGTTCACGCGGCTGGCTGCGCGCATTACGAATCGCCCACCGAAGGTGTCACTCCGGCGGCAATGATGCGCCACATCTTGGGCGAGGACCTTAACATCGGCTGCGTTTTGTCGTGGGGCCCGTGCTGGTATTACCAGAAAGAGTTTTTTCAGGGCAAGGTCCACGAGTTGTCGACTGACGACCACAAAATGCGCTACGACGTCGAAGTGTCTGGTTTCCCCAGCTCGCATACGGGTCACCTATGTCTGCTGGGGCTCACCGAAGACGACTATCCTGGCACGACCAAGATCGAGGAATGGCCGAGTTGGGATTTGCCGGTGTTGAAGTGGGGCAAAGAGCAGGGCGGTGTGGTCGGCTTTTCTCACAGCGGCTGGGGACTGGCTTTGCCAACTGACGACCTGCCCAATTTCAACATGCCGCCGTTTGACGGCATCGGAGCCAATGAGTATATCGTCGATGTCGTGCACGATGTTTGTGACTTCATCTCGGCAGTCGACACGCCGTCGGTGTGGGAGCTGAATATCTGGTATCACACACTCAACTGCGGCTATACGTGCGTCATCAGCGGTGAAACGGATTTTCCTTGCATTTACGGCGAGCGAGTCGGCCTCGGACGGATTTATGTCAAGCTGGATGATGGCAAGCCGTTAGACTTTGACCGCTGGCTGGCCGGTTTGAAAGCTGGACGCAGCTACTGCTGCGATGGCCTCAGCCACTTGTTCGATTATTCCGCCAACGGGCTGGGGGTTGGCGAAGAAGGCGCGGGTGGAAAAGCCAGTTGGTTGGCCAGCAAAGGCGGCGAAGAGTTGCGAATTAAGGTCAAAGCAGCGGCATTGCTCGAGCCAGAGCCACGCGAGGATATCCGCCAACGGCCGCTCGACGAAAAACCTTACTGGCACGTCGAACGCGCCCGCATCGGTGACTCCCGCAAGGTACCGGTCGAATTGATTGTCAACGGCTACCCCGTGGAACGACAGGAAATCGTCGCTGACGGTTCGATACATGACCTTGAGTTTCGTTACAAGCCCGCCAGGTCCAGTTGGATCGCCGTGCGTATCTTTCCCAGCTCACACACGAATCCCATATTCGTAACGGTTGACGGCAAACCGATTCGGCCGAGCAAGCGCAGCGCCCAATGGTGCCTGGACGCCGTGGACGTTTGTTGGAAATCAAAAGAGCAACAGACTCGAGAAGAAGAGCGAGACGAAGCTGAGGCTGCATATGATGTTGCACGGCAGGCGTACGCGAAGATTCTCGTGGAAGCTTACGATGACAGGTGATAAGTAAGGGAACGTGAAAGAATAGAGTTTAGAAAAAGTCCCAAACTCGAAACAAATTCGAAATACGAAAACTAAAATGACAGAAACCCACAAGGCGACGGGGGTTATCCGCATCGGCCCAGCACATTAGTTGGTAAGTGCCACTTTCGGTTGGTGATTGCATCGTCAGCGTGAGATTTGGACACTTCACAGCCGCCCACCGCCACCACAGGAGCTTGTCTCCGTAGAGCGATGATCACAACCAGTAAGCGCAATACGAATATCGCCCGCCACCGCCCGAGCTTGTCTCGGTGGAGCGATGTTCATCCAGGGACGATGTGGTCGTGAGCAGCGCACGACCGAGACAAGCTCGGGCGTTGGCGGACAGTTTTTGGTATACATCTCCTTTCTGGTTGTGATCATCGCTCCACGGAGGCAAGCTCACGTGGTGGCGAACGCAATTGACACGAGCACAATGGTTTAGGTCAGCTAGTGAACTCGAATTCGGGGCTGTCCAATTAGTCAATAGCGTTTGGAATATTCGAGTTTTTTATTTTCAATTTGTTTTGGATTCCTATATTCGGATTTCGAGTTTTCGGCGCGATTCATCCAATGAACGCTGTAGTGTTTGTTACAGCGGCAATTTGTGAAGACAACATCCACAATGCCAACCAGCAATAATCAATTACGCGACGATCCAGTTTTTCTCAATGCACGCCGCGAAGCGATCGTCATTCTCAGCCTCTGGGCCGTTTGCTTCGTATACACGTGTAGTTATTGCTATCTACGCGGTTATCTGACACATACGCCTCATCCCGCCGCCACGGGTCCGGCGATTGGTGAGTTGGTCGGTGATCTGTCTGCGTTCGATCGCGCACCCAAATCGACGACGTTCCCCCTGGGATGGGGAATTCCTGACTGGATATTTTATGGCGTAATCGCGCCGTGGTTGCTGTGCATTGTCGTCACTTTTTGGTTTGTGTTGTTTTACTTCCAAGACGACAACCTGGAAGTTTAACTTGCCAGCATGACGGCGGAGAAAATTGATGTCGGAAACTAGCGTCGTAACGATGGTCGTGTTTACGGCCTACATCCTGGGCGTTTTTGGAGTAGCTGCCTGCTCGCACCGATTACTGCGGAGCAAGTCATTTCTAAGTGAATATTTCCTGGGCAGCCGTGGTCTCGGCACGTGGGCCTTTGCATTTACGTTCGCGGCGACCAGTGCTTCGGGCGGCAGCTTTGGCGGCTATCCGTCATTGATCTACAGTTACGGCTGGGTGCTCGCGCTGTGGATAGCCAGCTACATGATCTTTCCGCTTACCACAATGGGCGTGATCGGCAAACGCATCAATCAGGTCGCCCGTAAAACCGATGCAATCACCGTCCCGGACGTGTTGCGTGACCGCTTTGAGTCACCGGCCATCGGCATTTCGGCCAGTTTGATCATCATTGTGTTTACGACGTGTGTGCTGGTGGCTCAGTTCAAACTCGGCGCGCTGATCATCGAAGATACCTTCAACCTAACGTTCAAACACAGCTACGAAGTGAGTCTGTTGATTTTTGCGGTGACCGTTGTCTTTTACACCGCGTACGGCGGTTTCCGCGCTGTTGTCTGGACCGACGTCATGCAGGGTATCGTGATGGGATTGGGCGTCGTGATTTTGTTGCCCATCGTACTCATCAAGCTGGGCGGTCTTCAGCAAGCAGCCGAACGGCTATTGACTGCGCCGGCCGTCGTGATCACTTCAGTGCCGGGGCCGCCGGACGAACACGGAATTCCGGATGATGCTCGCGACGTGAACAACGATCTTCTTTTCCGAGCGATGGGAAAAACAAAACCGACCGCGCTGGTCTACGAGCACCCGCGGCAGCCAAATTCACGATTGGAAATCACCTGGAACAGCGCTGACAGTTCCGACGGCGAGGTTGTGATTAGACTGGCGACCGATGCAGACGGACAACTGTTGACAACGGGCAATGACGTACTCGAAGCGATTAGCGAGCATCCCGAATTGGGCACGATATTGCGGGGAGAGATTCCCTATAGAAATGAAGAATTTGTCTCGCAAGACGGCACGCGAGTCTCTCTCGGCGCGACAGGCGTGATCGGCTTTCCAGCAGGCAAAACGCGACAGAGATTCGTCTTTCGCGAAGGCGCCGAATTCCTGTTCGGACCGGCACGGACCAATACGGGCCAGCCGTTTCATCCGCTGGGGATGGTCATTTCATTTTTCTTCATGTGGGCCATCATCGGCATAGGTCAACCTGGCATGATGGTCCGACTCATGGCCTTTCGCGATAGCAAGACACTCAAGCGATCCATACTGACAGTCACCATCTATTACGCGTTGATCTACGTGCCATTGGTCTTCATCGTGATGGCCGCGCGAGAGCATCTACCGGCGCTGACACCGAAAGACTCGGATCGCACGATGGGGTTGATCGCGACACGATTGGTGGCGGACATGGGCCCGTTTTACAAAGTACTCGGAGCAATCTTTGTCGCCGCCCCGTTTGCCGCGGTCATGTCAACGGTCGATAGTTTCTTGCTGATGATCAGCTCCGGCGCGGTGCGCGACATTTACCAGCGCAGCATCAATCCGCACGTCAGCGAGCGAACGGTCAGACGCGCGAGTTATGCGACTACGGTAGTTGTCGGCGCATTGGTCACTTTTCTCGCCCTCCATCCGCCGGACTTTTTGCAAAAGATCATTGTCTTCGTCAGCGGTGGCTTCGCGGCCGTGTTCCTCTGCCCAATACTTCTCGGTTTGTACTGGCGCGGGATGACACGCCAAGGCGCCTTGGCCGCCATGTTGAGTGGTTTCGTGGTCACGGTTGTCATGTTCCTGCCGCCGTCGATTGAATCAGGACGTCTGACGGTGGGCGGCTCGCGCATTGACCTGTTGGGTTTTCATCCGAGCATGTGGGCCATGCTCGTTTCGTTCGTGATGGGGATTCTTGTCAGCCGTGTGACTGGCCCACCACCTCAACATATAGT
>CBDUAB010000316.1:0-5301 GCA_965365045.1 uncultured Planctomycetales bacterium | reverse complement strand
CGCCAATGCCCCCAAGATTATCCTTTGCGCTAATTCCGTGCCGACATGGTGAAACGTTCATGCCGTAGTTTCCACGCGCCCAGCCCCCACCGGCATAGTTGCAGAGATTCCCTGAGTTTTTTGGGTCGCTGGGGCATTTTAGGAGACTCACCTCGGTAGACCGTCCGGGATTCTGATTTGCCTCGATGCCCTGATCCCACCGTTCGTAAATTGCGTTTTCCTCAACGTAAGGTAGCAGCAAGACAAGCCAATTCGCACCCTTGCCCTCATCCGCAATCCGGTGCGGAGCGCCACTTCGACTGATCAGAAAGGGCGGAAACTCTGAACGTGCGGCATGGTAACCGTTTAATGCGATGCCAATCTGCCTGAGATTGCTGACGCACCCAACACGCCGCGCCGCTTCGCGAGCAGCGTTAACGGCTGGCAGTAACAGGGCGATCAAAATGGCGATAATGGCGATGACCACCAACAGCTCAACCAACGTGAAACCTTGTCTCCGGGTTTTCATGAGAGATCTCTAAGCGAAGTGGAAAGGCGGGAAGGAATGGGGCGGGAAGGCACTCACATCCTATTCGGATGGTTCTGTTTTCAATTCAGTTTCGGCTAACTCAGTTTCAGCCGTTTTCGTTTCGACCGTTTCCGTTTCGACCGTTTCCGTTTCGACCGTTTCCGTTTCGACCGTTTCCGTTTCGACACGGGGCACCAATTCCACTTCGGTGACTGCCAGCCCAGCGGCGTCAAAAAGGGCATGGCACCAAATGGATTCGACGATTAAACCGAACGGGTCGTTCGGCAACCAGCTTTTTATTTTATCGAGCGAAGGGTCGAGCCGGTAGTCACGAAGCCGGAGGGCGACTTCAAAGCCCTGTCCGCTTTGGAACTCGTCAGCGGGTCGAATGGTCTGAAACCTGCGTGCGAAATCTCCATTCGCCTGCCGGACGGTCATGCCGAAGTACACTTTGTGCGCCGACGTACGCACTTACGGCAGCATGGCCTTTTATGCAATCTCTTCGCAGGTTCCGTTACGAACGCCTAGTGCGGACGGCAAGTTTCTGGCGTTGTTTTTCCGCGAGGATGGCGATCTTTTTGGTTGCATGTTGGGCTGTCGGCGAGGCCTTGTCAATCTGAATGATACGTTCGTAACTCGACAAAGCCTGTTTGCACAATTCACGTTGCTCGAAATAGCGGGCGCGCACCAGTTCTTTGCCTTGCATAATTGCCAATCGCGTCGATTCCTGTTGCTCATGATGAATCAGCTTTGCAGCGGCGGATTCTTGCAATTGTGGCTCTTCCTTCAATCCCACGTACAACTCGGCTAAGCGATAGGCCGCGCCATGCATGCTCTCGGAATCCATAAGTTTCTGGTCAAAATTCGCCAGCCGATTGCGCAGTGAATCCGTCAGCGAATCGTGAAGGACTTGCGCGCGCCTCACCGATGCCGCATATCCGCGATGCCGTGCCACCGCAGAAATGACTTGCAACGCCTTCAATAATTCACCTTCCTGCTGATAGCGCCGAGACGTAGCTATCATCGCGGAAAACCGCTGCTGTTGTCCGCTATCCAGCGGGTCGCCTGATTCATCGAGACCAAAGTTGAGCAGATTCTGAATGCCTTCCGGTGGCATTCCACCGGATCGACCATACAACATCGCGCCGTCAGGGCGGATCACGTAGACCATCGGCACGCCACGAACTTCCGCCGGAAATCGTCGCTTGAATGACTGAAACTCTGGACTGTTGGAATCCATGTTGATGACAACGTATTTCTCCGACAAGGCGCGCAATGAGGGTTCGAATTGAAGATGGTATTTGAGCGCCCGGCAAGGTGGACACGTCTCGCTCGTGCCGAGGGCTAACAGCGGCTTGCCCGTTTGGGACGATAATTCAAGGGCCTCGTCCGGTTCTAAAGCGAACGCGGTAATGTCGTGATGAAGACCTATAAAAAAAACTGCTGCAGCTAGACATCCGCTAAATCGCCGCATCAACATACTCCCTCCGATAAAGTTTGCCGAAGCAGCGCGAAACTCGCCGCTCACTGATTGAATCGGAACTGGCTGAAACTCAGCTTCGAGTTCGGTTAGAAACCACTCTGCTCCGATCCGTGACAATTGCCCGTGGCCCCCTTCAATGGCTGGGAGCTAACCTATAGACAGTTGTCGCATTTTCTTGCCCCGATTCTCCGTGGCTTGGTTCACAGTTCCGAGATTCCCCAAGTTATCGTATTTTTCTATATCCAGGAAAAGGGATAGAACAGACAACTTGGAGGATTTAACTTAGCCACGAAAATCACTCGTGAGCCGTCAAAAACTACGTATTTTCTCTTGTTTTCGTAATCGATCATCTTGAAAGCAGCCGGACATCGCCATACGATGGATCGCTCCTGGCGGATCCACCCATGTCTCGCAAGATCGCGAGTCACCCACCAAACACAACGGAACAGAAGGTCATCTGTCCGCCAATTCACGTTGCCACGTTTGGACGGAACCAGATGTGACGCAACCGAAATGAGAAAGAGTCTCACATGAACGTCCTTTCGTACGCGGCCGTCGTAGTTGCGGCGTCCTTTTTTGGCACACCTCCCTCCCACAACTCCCAATGGCTAAATGATTATGGCATTGCCATTCAAGCAGCCCGCCTGGCACAGCGACCATTGCTGGTGGTTCTGGAAAATCCGACCATCGCGGAACAACGGCTGGATCTCGATGGCAGCGGGCAACTCGGTGAATTACTTGAAAGCTACGAGCTGTGCCGCGTTGACGTGACGACGGCGTATGGTCAGAAAGTCGCGGCATCCTACAGGGCAACTCAATTCCCATATTCGGTGATCACCGATATTTCTTGCCGTAACATCCTGTTTCGCCGACAAGGTATGTTCAGCGCGGACATATTGGAGCGGACGCTCGATGACATTGGGGAAACACCCATATCGCGTAACCGAACAATTGGCGAAGAATCAGATGTATTGGACTTCGACAATGTTCAAGCAAGCTTGTTTTCACACGATGATCTTACTTCTGCTCAGACCGCTTCACAACGAAATAGCCGGCCAATGTTGGTTTTTGTCACGATGCCTGGATGCTTTCATTGCGCCCGGATGAAATCGGAGACTTATCAAGACCGGCGACTGGGGCAGACGATTGTGCGAGAATTCGAATCGGTCACAGTGGACCAAACGGTCGAACCTGATTGGGTGTATCAACAGGGTGTCACGCTGTTTCCCACCACTTTGGTTGTAGGTACTTCTGGCGAAGTGCTTGCCAAGGTTCCTGGCTACGTGTCTGCCTCCGAACTTGCGTCGCGTTTAAGATCAATTGGCAGGCGAATGCTGAGACAGCTTTAGCCAGCTCGGCGCGGTCTGTAAGTCTGTCTCGTTCCGCGCGATTATCGTCTTCAGGAGAAATGGCACACGTCAGATCGGATTTCGTTCGTCATCACTGCAAAATCGGAAGACATCGGCATCAGCTCCAATCGCCAATTGTGCGCGCTCCAAGAGCGGTACTGCGTCTTCATTTGGCTGAATCTCGGCAATCCCAAATCTTACTCCGGTGCGAATCGAAATTGCTTTGTCATTTACCGCTTGGCACTCTCGAATCCAAGTTCGCACTCGATCCGCGGCAATTGATGCTCCATCCAACGGTGTTAAAGGCATCGATACGGCTAGCTGATTAAGAGAGTATCTGGCTACCATATCTGCATCTCGCATGGCGGCGCGAGTCAATTCGGCAATCACCGCAATTACATTTCGTGCGACATCGGGTGCATCATTGTGCAAATCATGAAAATCATCAATTTCGACTAGGACGATCGACAGGTCAGTTTTGTGACGTTTTGCGACCGCGATTTGGCGACGGAGATCATCGATAAAGATCCTTCGACCTGGAAGGTTCGTTTCTCGGTCCCAATACGCGTCCACGGGACTTGAATCAACGACCAAGTTGATGCTCTCTTCTACCGCAACGCGCGAAAGCGATTTGCCAAACGGTTCACACGATTCTCCGTTGTGGAAGGTTGAGCAGTTTCGGCCAGATTGCTTCGAGGAATACAGAGCTGTGTCAGCCCGTTTGACTAAAGATGCAACGCTTTCGCTCTCTATTGCTTGTGCCAAACCGACACTTATCGTGATTTTCATTCGCCGCACGCCCTGAAACGTGAAACGGCTGGCTTCGATCTTTCGTCTCGCCCGTTCGGCGGCATCTTTGGCTTCGCGGACACTGGAGTTCGGAAGTACAATCGCGAACTCCTCTCCACCATATCTGGCGACAAGATCCATTTCACGCGTGATTTCATCGAGCGTTTGAGCAACACCTCGAAGTACGGCATCACCCGCTTGATGGCCGTACCTATCATTGAATCTCTTGAAGTGATCGATATCGATGAAGACCAGGGCGAATGGGGTCTGTTTACGCTCATGTTCGGCGCTACGCCGCTTAAGTTCGTTATCGAAGGCACGACGGTTGGCGACTTCCGTGAGGGCATCCTTCAGCGTGTCTTGACGATGCGACTCACTTAACTGCTTCAGATGTCGCTTACGCTCATCGCTGACCGTACCCGTCAGAATCGAAGTAAGCCCGAGCACGGCTCCCCACACACCAACGGCAAGCGCGTCCGCGACTTCAAACATCTGCTGCAATTCATTGGATATTCCAGTAGCGACAGCAACAGCCACGACACATAGGAACGCCATCACTCCCGAACGATAGCGTCCCAAGTAGAACCCACTCAAGGCGACAGGCAAAAAAGACAAGTAGAGGACAGCGTGCCAATGTTGCGGAAGCGCTAGCAGAAGCAATGTGACCAACACAGCCACCACGACCATTGAAACTTCGACAATTCGCGGCGCTCTCGCGAGGATCGTGTCCACGTGGCTGCTGTCGTCGATCTCATGCATAAAGTGAATTGGCGCGATCAGCTAGTAGACATGGGCTGATCTCGCTTCGGCGTTCGAGAACTGCGGCATGCGCAGCGGCATCAGCGGCTCGCTGCAAATCCATTTGGGTGACGAGCAGGTCGCCGATGTCAAACGCAAAGGCTACCATCGCCAATAGACTATCGAGACACATAGCGGCAAGTACCGCTTGAATCTCGTGGTGAATCCAGCCAACAGCTCGTAAACCGCCTAAAGAAATTGGTGGTGGCATAAGACCAGCTTTAATACGAGTGTATAAAGTCGATTTTTTAAAACCTGTAGCTTCTAAAACTTCAGGTTTACGTGATATTTTCAATGGAACTGAGTTATTCATGTGTACTCCTTCAAGCACAATTAATCCTAATCAGTAGTTTTTACTGATTGAATATTTAACA
>CBDUAB010000315.1:0-5302 GCA_965365045.1 uncultured Planctomycetales bacterium | reverse complement strand
TCACGCACTACCTGTGGTCGGAGACGCTCTTCGTTTTTCTCGTGACGCTGGCCTTCGCGACCGTGACCCAGCGCAGGGACGCCTCTCGAGCGGAGCTCATCGTCGCGGGACTGCTGTTCGGTCTCGCGGCCTTGACCCGCGGCGCGATCCTGTACTTCCTGCCCGTTGTGGCCTTGTGGCTCGCCTGGGCTCAGCGGGGCCAAGGGCGGCGCGCACTGGTCCAACCGCTGCTGCGTGGCGGCGGGCGTGATCGCGTCCTCGAACGACTGACGATCGCCGAGCGAACGTTGTTGGCCAATGTACGGCAAATGGAGCGGTTTCGTCGCGGATTTTATCTCGAGGTCATCACTGGTCGTGATGCGGGCCAAGGACCGAATCGCCGAGGTGGTGTTTTTGGCGGTGCTGGACTAGAAGGATTTACCGGTTCGGGAGGCGGTGGCTTTGGCACCCTGGGCGGCGGCAACTTTACTGGCACCGGTATCGGTTTCGAGACGGGTGCGGGTGCCGAGAGGGCAGGAGGTTTTCTTGGCTTGCTCCAGGATCAGCAGGACATCGTTAACCAACGTGGTAATATTGCGGCCCTGCAGAGTAGCGTCATCCAACTCGAAGAATACTTCCTCTCCGGTCGCATTGACTTTTTCCAAGTCGAATTGGCTCGTCAGGCATTGTACAACGCCCAAAGTGTGTTGTTAAACAGTGAGTTGGCTTATCAACAGTCGTTGGATGACTACAAGCGAACGTTGGACGTGAGACAATACATTGAGTTTAAAGTCAACGACGAGCTGATCGAACCATTCCAATTGGTGGATATGGCAATCGTGCCGATCCAAAACCGTCTGACTGCCCTGCAACAAGCGATCGGTCGAGACATCATTAGGCTGCTTGGCGAGGCGGCCGCAACGGTTGCCGACAGCGACAACGCAGACACTCAGGCCGACATCGAGTGGAATGTCGATGTCGAAAAGGCTCTGCAGTCGCTGCGAAAATACCTGACCGAAGCACGCGAAATTTGCGATCACGTGCTAAACGAAAACGTACCTCGGGCGCGTAAAGATCTGGTCAGATTGAATCAATCTTTACCGCAGCGACTGCGTGATATGTCGCTGCTAAAGGTGCGCTTCGAACAACGCCTGGACGTGACCAATTCCACGTCGACGCTGATTGCCGATGGCGATGGTCAACGATACGACAGCCCGATTCCGCTCGAAACGGATCGTCTCCAGAAACTACCAACAACTCTGAATGCCACGCTGAACGAACTGGAAACGCGATTCCGCAAGATGCTCACGCAATTGGAAGCTTTCGATCAAGAAATAACAGAATTGGCAACCGTGGGCGAACAGCTTTCCGACGAACAATTGACGGAGCGAATCTCCAAACGCCTTGTCGAACGGATACCCAGTCAGCTTAACGACCTTGCCGCGGATGTCCTCGGCTTGACACTCGTACAGGCCCGTGCACGGACGGAAAGCGTGTCCCTAATTCCAGTCGAATTAGACTGGCAAGACGCCTTGGAAATCGCTCGTTGTAACCGCCGCGATTGGATGAATGCTCGTGCCAGCCTCGTGGATAGCTGGCGGCTTGTCCAATTCAACGCGGACGATCTTGAAAGCCAATTAGATTTCGTTCTCGCCGGTGACCTCACGTATGACGGTAATAATGCGTTGGACCTTCGCGATACGAATGGCCGTATTAGCGTGGGCGTTGCATTCGACGCACCGATTAGCCGTTTGGCCGAACGCAACATTTATCGTCAAGCCCTCATCGAATACCGACAAGCTCAGCGCCGATACTATACGTTCATCGATCGTATTACGGCAGGATTGCGCGACACGATCCGCAACCTGGATATGAATCAACTCAATTTTGAACTGCGTCGAGCCGCCATCGAAGTCGCCATTTCGCAAGTGGAACTGGCACGGTTACGGTTACAAGAACCGCCCAAGCCAAACGAAGAGGCTGTGCTGGGAGCGACAACGGCACGTGACCTCGTTACCGCGTTGACCGATTTACTGACGGCACAAAACGACTTTCTCAGCGTGTGGATCAATCAGGAGGCGTTACGTCGGACACTTGATTTCGACATGGGAACCATGCAGTTGGATTTCGCCGACAACTGGATCGATCCGGGGCCGCTCGTGGCAAACGATCCGAGCGTGACGCTCGAGGCGATGGAAAACGCGTCGGAGGCCGTTCCACTCGAAAATGTGCCGGCCTTAATTCCAAATCAAAATGAGGCCTTCGATGACGGGCTTCTTGACCAGGGCTACATGCCCGTCACCGGCGGAATCCAGCCCGTTTCCTTTCACAAACCGCTTCCTAACGGCATCTCCGGCGTTCCGCCGCGACGTTTACCCCCCACTGATTGATGGATTCGGAATTCGTGACCAAGCCAGCTCGTGGCATGATCGTGTGTGCGCCGACCCGTTGTAACCGTTAGTGTCGACTGATGTTCTAGCACCGGCCGCTCCTTTTCCGTGCTTGGAATATCCGAAAAACCTCGCGAAAACCGATACCTAATAAGCGTTATCGGGTTGAATAACGTGGTGGAATTGTCACCCGCCGCCGCCCAAACATCTTTACGTGGGCAAACATCTTAAGGTGACACGAGACGATCAGCGGAATACAATGAAATCCCGCTGCGGCATGCGATTCTCCCTCCCTCCTACCGAAATCCCACCGAATGCACGTATTCGCCAAGAAAAATTCTAGATTAATAGACAAAAAACACTCGCGCGATGGTTCAACTTTGGCCTGGACCGTCGGCGTGTTGGCGTTGATCAGCATGATGACGGCGACTTGGATGGTGTCCTTCCGGGATACTTCGTCCGGCAGCACGGACATCTTGTTACATACCGTGGCACGTGGCAACTTCACGCACGAAGTGGTGGAACAAGGCGAAGTCGAAAGTGCAATCAACGTCGAAGTACGGTGTGAAGTCAAAGCTCGTAACAGTACGGGAACCCGCATTTTGGAAGTGGTCGAAGAAGGCACTAATGTAAAAGAAGGAGATCTGCTTTGTCGCTTGGACGGATCCGGTTTTGAACAAGAGCTTGTCCAACAGCAAATCCTTTGCAACTCCAGCGAAGCGTTGATGATCGAGGCCAACAATACGTTTGCCGCTGCCGAGATCGCCAAGAAAGAGTACGTCGAAGGCACTTTCCATCAAGAGGAGCAAATGATCCAAAGCGAGCTCTTCATTGCTGAGGAGAATCTGCGTCGTGCCAAAGAATACGTCAATTACAGCCAACGATTGGCGGCACGTGGCTACGTCACAACTCAGCAACTCGAGGGCGATCGATTCGCGGTGGAAATCGCCCAGACCGATCTGGACACGGCAAAAACCAAGTTGCGGGTGTTGCGAGAATACACCAAGCCCAAAATGCTTATCGAATTAGAGAGCGCCATCAAGTCGGCCGAGGCCAAGAAAAAATCCGAAGCGAGCAGCTACAACCTGGAACTTTCCAAGCTCAAGGAAATCGAAGAACAGATTGCCAATTGCGAAATCAAGGCTCCAGCCGCGGGGCAAGTCGTTCATGCAAACAAGCAAAGCAGTCGCAGCGGAGCGGAGTTCGTTGTCGAAGCCGGCGCCGAGGTCCGCGAAAACCAGGTCATTTTCCGGCTGCCGGACCCGGATACCATGCGGGTCAACGCCAAGATCAACGAGTCGCGTGTCACACTGGTCAAGGCTGGTATGCCCGCCACGATCCGCCTCGACGCTTACGGCGATCAGATACTCGAAGGCCGAGTCACCCGCGTGAACGAATACCCCGAGCCGAGTAGTTGGTTCAGCTCGCAAGTCAAAGAATACGCAACGTTCATCGAAATCATTGACTCACCGATTCAAATTCGCCCTGGCCTTACGGCTGAAGTGACGATATTCGTTGACGAGCGAGAAGATGTGATTCGCGTGCCAGTCCAAACCATTCACCAGCACGGCCCCAAGCTTTACTGCATGGTCCGAAAAGACCAGGGCTGGGAAGCTCGAGAGATCGAGATGATATCGACAAATGACAAGTTTGGCGTCATTGAATCGGGAGTCACCGAAGGCGAAAGGCTGGCCATGACACCACGTCAACTTCTGGACCAGGTCGATCTACCAGAGCTCGACCCCGAAGAGGAGGCTGTACGACTGGGGCGTCGACGCAAAGAAGATGGGCGACCGGGTGGTGGGCCACACGCTGGCGAAAGGGGAACTGGAGGCCCGGCAAGCCGTGGAACCGACGCCGCTCAGATCGTCGGCGCGATCTTTTCACGGCTGGACCAGAATGGCGATGGCAGAATCACCGCGGAAGAGATTCCCCCGGATGAAGCAGGGCGCTTGACCGAAGCAGACACGAACGGCGACGGCGTGGTCGAACGGGCAGAAATGCGATCGGCCATTTCGCGTATGTCCGCTGGCGGACCACCGGAGGGGCGGTGATGCAGTATGCCACGCGCGCTGTGGATCTGAGCAAGGACTACGTTCTCAAGAGCGAAACCGTCCGTGCTTTACGTTCTGTTACGTTCGATGTCGAAGTAGGCGATTACTTGTCGGTCATGGGTCCGTCCGGTTCCGGCAAGAGTACACTGCTGAACCTACTTGGCTGTTTAGATCGGCCTACTGCCGGACGACTTTATCTTGGTGACGAAGACGTCGCACAGCTTGACGATGATTCGTTGTCCGGCATTCGCGCCTCACGGATCGGCTTTATCTTTCAATCGTACAATTTGATTCCGCAACTCACGGTAATCGAAAACATCGAAGTCCCACTTTATTATCAAGGCCACATTAACAGTAGCGACCGCCAGCGCTGCCACGACCTTGCCGAGATGGTCGGCCTCGGAGATCGATTGCGCCATCGCCCCACGCAGCTTTCCGGTGGCCAACAGCAGCGTGTCGCGATCGCGCGTAGTCTGATCAACGATCCGTACTTTATGCTGGCCGACGAGCCAACGGGCAACTTGGACACGACAACCTCGAAGGAAATCCTCGATATCTTCGCTCGCCTCAATTCCGAAGGTCGCACGATCATCGTGGTTACACACGAAGACGAAGTCGCCGCACAAACAAAACGAATTATCCGGTTGCGCGACGGTGAAATCGTGGCCGATGAACGCCACCGTCCGGTAGGAGCTGGCGCCACGATCGCGAACTAGCGAGAATAGATCGCTGGCGCCCGACTTAAACCGTTCACGATACTTGGGCGTGTGGTGAATGACTAATGTCTAAGGACTAATGACTAATTAATGACCAATGACGAATGCCTAACCCGCATTTCTCACAGTAGGCCGGAACGAGGTCGCAAAGCCTTGCCGGAAC
>CBDUAB010000314.1:0-5302 GCA_965365045.1 uncultured Planctomycetales bacterium | reverse complement strand
GCAACACGTCTTAAAAAGACCGATGGCAATGTGGATTGGCGGCGTTCGGCGCGAGACATCTACAATCACGTACGTGCTTTCAAACCATGGCCGGGGACCTACACATTTTGGCACCGACCGGGAGACGCACCGCTGCGACTCGTATTGGACGCATTGCAACCGGAAGGATTAAAGCCAGATGAAATGACCGCGCCACCGGGCACGGTAATTCGCGCAAAAAAAGAACTCGTAATTGCCACCGGCGATGGAACGGTTCGCGTGGAACAACTTTACCCGTCGGGCAAACGTGCGATGGATGCCGAAGCGTTCTTGCGGGGCTATTGCGTGGCCGTTGGCGAGCGTTTCGGGGATGGTGGAAAGACTGAAGACTGAAGACGGCAGCTGTTTGCCAAGTTGCCCACGGCCGCCGTTGCTCGTGAACGCTCTCCCCGGGTCTGGCAAAAAACTGCTCGCTTACTTTACAACTTCGCGCCACCTGGAAGGTTTGCAGACACGCCGTCACGCCTCGATTTCCCTCTGCAACGCCAATTTCCTTGCACGTCTATCAAAAAAAGTCTTCGGTCTTCGGTCTTCGGTCTTCAGTCTTCCCTTCACACGATGATACAATGCAGTCGATCGAATCCGCAGACACTTGAATTTGACGAGTTACATGACTAAACGGTTATATATCGAGACGTATGGCTGCCAGATGAATGTGCTGGATAGCGAAATGGTCGTTGCCAGCTTACGCCATCACGATTATGAGCTAACCAATAATTTGGAGGACGCCGATGCGATCCTCTTTAACACGTGCAGTGTCCGTCAGCATGCCGAGGAAAAGGTCTACAGTGCGTTGGGCAGAATCAAACAGCTCAAGGTGCGCTTTCCCGATAAAGTGATTGGCGTCCTGGGCTGCATGGCGCAAAAGGATCAAACGTTAATCTTTACCCGTGCGCCTTACGTCGATCTGATTGTCGGTCCTGGTCAATTGCGGCAGGTTCCCAAGCTTATCGAGCGGATTCAGCAAGGCGACGGGCCTCAAATGGAAGTCAGCGTCGGTCGACGTGAAGGATCGACGGCTGAAATCAAGCGGAGTCACGAGACCTTCGACCCGCTCCGTGATCCATCGATGCGTCCGACACCGTGGCAGGCCTACGTGCGCATCCAGATCGGCTGCGACAAGTTTTGCACGTATTGCATCGTCCCGATGGTCCGCGGGCCCGAACAGGGTCGGCCGCCCGAGCAGATTGTCTCCGAAGCGAGGTTGCTGGCCGATCAAGGCTGCGTTGAAATCACGCTGCTCGGCCAGACCGTCAATAGCTATCGGCACATCGCGGGTGGCCGGACGACGAACTTGGCTGACTTGTTGTATCAGCTTCACGACATCGAAGGACTGCTGCGCCTGAAATTCGTCACGAACTACCCCAAGGACATGACGGACGAGTTACTGCAGGCGGTGCGCGACTTGCCTAAATGTTCACCTTATCTGCACGTCCCCGCGCAAAGCGGATCAAACGTCATTTTGGAGCGGATGAAACGCGGATACACGGTCGAAGATTATCGTGAGTTGATGGATCGCATCGGCGCAACGATTCCAAACGCCGCGGTATCGAGCGATTTCATCGTGGGATTTAGCGGAGAAACTGAAACGGACTTTGAACAGAGCCTCGACTTGGTGCGCGACTGCCGCTTTAAAAACAGTTTTATCTTCAAATACAGCGTGCGGCCGGGTACGAAGGGGGCTGAGTTATTAGCGGATGACATACCGACGGAAGTCGTAAGTCGACGACACACCGCGATGCTCGATTTGCAAAACAAGATCAGTGCTGAAGATAACCAACAGATGATCGGCAAGGAGTTTGAGGTTCTCGTCGAAGGTGCGAGCAAGTTGGCCGTCAACCGAGGTGATGCGGGTCCGGTGCTGCAGATGACTGGCCGCACGCCCTGTGACCGAATCGTCGTCTTCGAGGGCACCCAGCGACAGGCTGGCCAGTTAATGCCGGTCATGATCTATGACGCGCATTCGCACACGCTGTTTGGACAGGTCGTAACACAACACGTTGGACCGGCACTGTACTCACTCAGCAGTGAATAAGCCGTCTCTCCAAGACGGCGAATGGCAAGGTGACACTGTCCAACTAAAAACGACGTGCACGGCTTAGAGACAACTACGCGCACCCGAAAAAAGTATTTTCATGCCCGCCTCGATTCCATCGTCACAACTGCGCCAATGGCTAGGCGAACGGACATTGGCCAAAGATTGGCAGCCGCTGGATCGCAAAAGCTTCGCCGCGGACTTAGCCAGGGACATTAAGGCGGCCGGCAACGATCTCGACTTGGCGGCGAACGTCGTTCAACGATTCAAGCGACAAGGGATTCTGCGAATCGCCCATGGCGATATCATCTGCCAGCACCGCGCGGATGTTGTCATGGACCAGCTTTCGTACTTAGCCGACGCTGTGTGCGCAGCGGCTGTGCAAGCGGCCGATGCGAACCTTGCAACTCAGTACGGAACGCCGACTCGACATGATGGACAACAATCCCGGTTCGCCATTCTCAGCTTGGGCAATCTGGGCGGCAAGGAGCTCGATTATTCGGGAGACTTGGAACTTGTTTTCCTTTATGACGGCGAAGGCAATACGACTGGATCGAAATCGATCAGCAGCAGTGATTACCACGTGCGATTGACACAAGCCGTCATCAAGTTGCTTTCCGATTCAAATGATGTTGGCTACGCATATCAAGTAAACCTGCGGTTGCGTCCTTTCGGTGACAACGCCCCGCTGGCGATGAGCGCGAACGATTTATGGCAATATTACGACACACAGGGCCGTACGTGGGAACGTCTTGCTTACGTGAAGGCTCGTCCCGTAGCGGGTGATCTGGGATTAGGCCAAGAGTTTTTGGACCGCATGCAACCGTGGATCTATCGCCGCTACTTGAGTCAGGCGCATATCGCATCGATCAAAGCGATTAAGCGGCGTATCGAACGGCACGTGGAAGCCGACGCCGAGGATCCCGTAGACGCCAAAGACCCCGAAGAAGTTAAAGATGACGTCGCTGATTCCCGCGACGTACGAAATGGCCGTGGCGGCGTCCATGATATCGAATTTGTCATTCAGTTTCTGCAGCTGCTCAACGGCGGCGATCTTCCCGAGATTCGTACGCCAAACACGCTTTCGGCCCTCAACGGGCTCCAACAGCAAGGCTGCCTAACGCTCGAAGAACGCAGCCAACTCGAGAAAAACTACCTCTTTCTACGCAACGTCGAACACCGACTGCAAATCACGTCCGACCTCCGGCGACACACTTTACCTGACGACATGCAATCGCTACGGAATCTCGCCACTCATTTGAGTTTGCCTGCCAACAACGATGCGGACGCCGTGAGCAATTTGCAAAACCAATACGAAACGGCGACTCGGCAGAATCGCAAGATCCTCGATCGCCTGATGCACGACGCGTTCGGCGACGCCAAAGGCACCGAACCGGAAGTCGACCTCGTACTTGACCCCGAACCGTCAGAAAAGCTCACTCGATTGGCTCTTGAGCGGCATGGATTTCACAACACGTTTACCGCATACAAAAACCTGACGGCATTGGCCACGGAGACGGTCCCCTTTCTCTCGTCGTTACGATGCCGTCACTTTCTCGCGGCCATTGCTCCCAAATTGCTGCAAGCCATTGGCTCGACCCCTGACCCGGACGAAACACTCACTAGCCTGAGTCACGTCAGCGATTCACTCGGCGGGAAAGGCGTCCTCTGGGAGCTCTTCAGTGCTAATCCAACGCTGATGGGTCTCTACGTGCGGTTATGCGCGGCATGTCCCTACCTTTCCGGAATCCTCACCAGCAATCCCGGTATGATTGATGACCTGATGGATTCCCTAATCCTCGATCGCTTGCCCACTTGGCAACAAGTTCATGAGGAGCTGGAGGATCTTTGCCAGGGGGCCGAAGACATTGAACCTATCTTGCACGGTTTCAAAAACTCGATGCATTTGACGGTTGGCGTGCGAGACATCCTCGGCAAGGAAGACATTCGTGCGACCACGGCAACATTATCCGACGTGGCGGAAGTATGTCTGCAACAAGTGATCCTCAATGAGTACCAAAAGCTGACTGCCAAATTCGGAATTCCCTCGCTGCCGACCACGGCCAAAGCCGAACCTCTATCGAATTCGGTGGTCCTTGACGCAGGTCCCCTGGACGAAGTCGGTTTGCATCAGGATGATGTCGGTTTGCCTCAGGACGATGGCGATTGTGAACTGGTCGTCTTGGGCATGGGAAAATTCGGCGGTCGAGAGCCGAACTACCATAGCGATCTCGATGTGGTCTTCGTCTATGAAATGGACGGTCAAACGCGACAACCACGTCGCTCACGCAACAAAGAGACTACGACGAATAAACACTTCTTTGGCGAATTGGCTCAGCGCGTTTTGCGTTTCATGAATCGCTACGGTCCCTGGGGGCGTCTCTACGAGATCGACGCACAGCTTCGACCGTCCAGCCGCTACATCGCGCTGGCCGTCTCACGTGATGAACTGCACACGTTTTTTCGAAGTCATGAAAACAGTCTTTGGGAGCGACAGGCACTGTGCAAAGCCAGGCCGATTTTCGGTTCTCGGTTAGCCCGGCAGCAAGTTATCGCCGTCGTCCAAGACGTGATTCGCAGCGCGAAGTGGTCCGCGACGAGTGCGTCGAGTATGCAAGAAATGCGCGAAGGGCTCGAAGAGACGGCCACAAAGCAAAACCTGAAGCGGGGACGGGGCGGGACCGTGGACGTGGAGTTCACGGTTCAGATGTTACAGCTTCGACACGCGGCACAACATCCCGAGATACTTGTTCCTGGTACACTTCACGCGATTGACACATTACTGGATGCCCGAGTCCTGGAAACCAGCGACGCCGAGTACTTGGCGGAGTCGTACCGCTTTTTGCGCAGCGTCGAAGCGCGGTTACGTTTGATGGATACTACGGCGCGACATGATCTTCCCACCGAAAACACGGAACTGACCAAGCTGGCTTATCTGCTCAACGAATCGTCGGCACGGAAAGTCGTCGAACAGTGTCAGGTCTATACGTCGGAAAATCGCCGACATTTCGAACGGCTGTTCGCCGCTGCGATGCCCTAGGGGCTTGTCCGGACGTCCATTAGCGACGTCGGCGGATTCCGAAAACGGCCAATAGGCTCAACAAGCCGAGTACTGCCGTCGAAGGCTCAGGAACCATCGGCGGCGAAACACCAGCAGCCAAGCTGGCGATGTTGTCGGCACTTAATGCTATGTTCCACGCGGCAATATCATCAATATTGCCGGTGTAG
>CBDUAB010000313.1:0-5322 GCA_965365045.1 uncultured Planctomycetales bacterium | reverse complement strand
TGACTAATGTCTAAGGACTAATGACTAAGGAATGACTAATGACGAATGCCAAAGTCCATGTAAGAACGCGAAAACAAGAGGATTTGAGCTATACGTCGGAATCGTCGCGTTTTCATTTGGACACGTAATTGTACTCGTCATTAGGCATTCGGATTTCCTTAGACATTAGTCCTTAGACATTAGTCATTCGCCTCAACGCGCAATTGGATTACACACGCTGATTTACAAGATTGCGTACCTCGTGAGAAGACTACAAGTCATAGATTCGCACACAGGCGGCGAACCAACCCGGCTCGTCGTCGCAGGCGGACCGGAGTTGGGCGGCGGGACTTTAGCGGAGCAACGAACACGTCTTAGTGGACAGCACGATTGGCTACGAACGGCATTAATCAGTGAGCCACGCGGATCCGATGTGATCGTCGGTGCGATACTTTGCCAGCCCACCGATCAGCGCTTTACAACTGGCGTGGTTTTCTTTAACAACGTCGGCTATCTGAACATGTGCGGCCACGGCACCATCGGTGTTGTAAAGTCTCTGGAATACCTTGGCCAGATTTCGCCGGGCATGCATGAGTTGGAAACAGCCGTGGGAACGGTCACGGCGACGCTACATGAGGATGGCGATGTTTCATTCGAAAACGTCCGCAGCCATCGTTGGCGAAAGGACGTGGCGGTCACTTTGCAGAGCGGGCAAACCGTAACGGGCGATATTGCCTGGGGCGGAAATTGGTTTTTTCTCTCGTCGGACCATGGCGCTCAAGTCACGGCTAGCAATATTCCGCAGCTATCAGAAATAACTCGGGCTATCCGCAAGGCACTTACAAGCCAGGATATTACCGGCAAAGACGGCCAGGAAATCGATCATATCGAGCTGTTGGGGCCGTCCGATCAAGCGGATGCGCGTAGTTTTGTTTTGTGCCCTGGCGGCGCCTATGATCGTTCGCCCTGTGGTACTGGGACGAGCGCGAAACTTGCCTGCCTGGCGGCAGACGGCCAGTTAGAAGAAGGCGACGTGTGGCGACAAGAATCCATCATTGGCAGCATTTTTACGGGCAGCTTTCGATTTCGCGGCGATGGCGTGCTGCCGACCATCCGCGGACGGGCCCACATTACCGCCGAAACCTCGATTGTGTTGGACGAAGAGGACCCGTTTGTGCACGGCATCGGAGTCAGCGCGTGTAATCCTGCGGCGCCGTTGGAGAATGATTAATGTCTAAGGCCTAATGACTAATGAAATCCGAATGCCCAATGACGAATACACATCAGCGTCCAGATGAAAACGCGAGGATTTCCAGTTGCGGGCACTTCGATAGTCGCGACAATGCCTATAGGATCACTGGTCACCAATATGACTTTCAGAAACTGAGGAGACTTCTATGAAGCTACATCTACGCTATTGTTCCATGTGAAATTATGAACCTCGGGCGGTCAGCCTGACAGATAAACTGTTGACGACGTACAAGCAGCGTATTTCGTCGCTGGAGCTGGAAGCTTCCGGCGGCGGCTGTTTTGAACTCACGGTCGGCGACGAGCTGGTTTATTCGAAGCTCGACACGGGTGAGTTTCCGGATGAAGACGCCTTGGTGAAGGAAGTCGGCGACAAGCTTGGATGAGTAACGCTTGACGAATCAAATGTCTAGTGCTTTGCCAAAGCTAAGAACTAGGGCTGCCTGTATTAGCCGTTTGGGCGATAGCCTCGGTTGTTTACGAGGGAACCGTGGCTATCGCCAAAACGGCTAATCCTTAAATCAAGCTTTGACAAAGCACTAGTCGCATCACGCGCGGGAGATGTAATCGCCGGTCCGTGAATCGACTTTGATCCTCTCGCCTTGCGTAAGGTATTCGGGCACTTGCACGATCAAACCGGTTTCCAGTGTCGCAGGTTTTGTCCGTTTAGTGGCCGAATCACCTTTAACGGAGGGGTCACACTGCGTGACATTCAGTTCCACCGTGGTGGGCAATTGGATGCCCACACACTCGCCGTTGTAGAACAGCGCGAGCATGCCTTCAAGCTCCTCGGTGACGTACTTTGACTCGTTCTTTACGTCCGCCAGTTCGAGCGAGTATTGGTTGTAGTCGGCCTGATCGAGGAAGTGCATTTGCGCGGCGTCTACATACATTAGCTTCACGGCGCGGCGTTCAAAATCGGCTGCATCGAGGGACTCGGTTCCCTTCAAGGTGATGTCCAACTTTTGACGATTTACCAGATTCCGACCACGGTATTTGTATAGCGTGGCCGCGCCGCGAGCGGACGGCGTCTGCACGGTCATCGTCTCAATCATCACCGGCGCGCCTTCGTAATTGACAACGGCACCAGGTTTGATCTCCTTGGCTAACACGGCGATCCTCCAAGACCTACATCAATCCACCCGATTGCGGGTCCACCACGACGCCGTTGCAGATTTCACCAAGTCTTTCGAGCACGACGAGCAAACTACCAGGATCCATGAACTCCTCCGAGGGCTCCTCGCCCGCATCGCTTGACTGATGCTGGAAGTGAAACACGTCCAAGCGTGCCGTACATTCGGTGAGTTGTCGGAATTTGGATTTCTCTTCGTCGGTTTCGATATTCGGTTCGACTTCTTTGAGCAACTCAGGCACTTGCTCCGAGACCTCTTCGCCTGTCGTGCATGAAACATCCATCGCGGCGAAATCATCAGGCGAGTAAATCGTTAGCGATTCGATTCTTCCATCCTGATCCGCGCGTAAATCGGCTACTTCAAGATTGCCGCCCAAACATTCCAGGGCTGACTTGATTTCGTCGGCTGGCGGACGTCGCGATTCATCGAACAGCACAAAGAACGTTTCGCGCCAGTGGTATTCTGGGTTTTCGAAAAGTGACATGATGGATCCCCGCAATAGTTTGACGCATATGCCTGCGCGGGAATTCTAATGCATGCTGATCCGGTTCGACAAGCGGGTGGATGGTCTTGCGGCCCGATAATGAAAGGGCGAACGGGGCCGCGAGGTGCGCGGTGTGATGGTCTCGTCCATGATTGGCGGCGGTTACCTGCGCTCGACCACCTAAAAAAGGGCCAAGCGGCGGCTAATTCCATTCGTCCGATGAACCAAGTCCTCCTTGCCACTGCTGCAAGGCCTCCAGCAAGTGGTCTCGATCTACGCGGCTGGCCCATATCGATTCATCCTGCTCCAGGCGGATTTCGTACTGGCCCTCGCGCTCACAATCTTCATGGCCACAAAAATGGGGCAAATCGGCAACCCACATGACGCGATATAGGGGCACGTGTTTGTCGTCGACTTTGCATATGATAGAGGTCATGCTTTCCTCCTCATCGATTTTCTATGGTCGCCCAAAGGGATTGGATCGGAGCCCTTCACCGTTTTGCTCCAGAGTCTTATTCTATGCTGGTTAGCCGTCAAGGAACATCGTTTACCGTTATGCGGGCTATTCTGATTGTCCTAATTCTTCGGATCGCCGCGTTGCCGCGGCGACCGCTTCCATCAGTGCCGCCCGCAGGCCGGCAGTTTCCAAGGCCTTCAAGCCGGCGATCGTCGTGCCACCGGGGCTGGCCACTCGGTCTTTGAGGACAGCCGGGTGTTCGCCCGTGTCGCGCACCATCGTGGCGGCTCCCAAAACTGTCTGTGTCGCCAAACGCTGGGCGACATCACGTGTAAGGCCCATGCTGACGCCGCCGTCCGCGAGAGCTTCGATAACCTGATAAACGAACGCCGGCCCGGACCCGGACAAGCCCGTTACCGCATCCATGTGTTTCTCGTCGAGCTGGACGACTTCTTCACCGACTGCCGCCAACAACTGCCGCACCAAGACGGCGTCTCCATCCGTCGCGCCGCTAGCACAACAAAAGGCACTCGCCCCGACGCCGACCAGGCACGGTGTGTTGGGCATGACGCGCACGATACGCGTAGTGTGAAACGCGGACTCCAGCGACTGTATGGTCACGCCAGCACAGATCGACACAAGCAACTTGTTCGCGTCAAGAATTTCGCACACGCCCGGCGCGACCTGCCGAATGTTTTGAGGTTTGACAGCGAGAAAAACGACGTCCGCGGCTTTAGCGACATCCGCGTTGTTCTCACAAACGGTCGCCCCTGGAACTTGCTCCACAAATGCCGCGTTGGCCGCCGCAACGACGTCAGCCACGCCTATATTCTTCGCTTGGACTAATCCGTCACGTACAAATCCAGAAGCCAAGGCTCGCGCCATCTGACCACCGCCAATAAACCCAATAGTCGACGATACCATTTTCGCTGACATTTCTTATCGTTTCAGCCGTACATCTGGATCAGTTTTTTCGCTCTGCTCTCCGATCTTAGCGAGCTGAGCTAGCGGATTACATCCAGTATCGTATCACAAGACGGGTGCAGGAAGGAACTTTCCTCAGTAGCCCGCACGCAAGGGGCTGTTATTTTAATGGCGAACGGGGGCCGTGAGGCCCGCGGTTGAGCTGCGATTCAACTTGGAATTGCAAGGTAGAGGATTGATGGCCGGGCACCGCCCCAACAAATTGCCAGCATTACTCACGATTCCACCGCGGGCCTCACGGCCCCCGTTCGCCTATCTGATCCGAGGCGATTCCGATCTGGACGTGCCGTGCCTTTTTTGAGAGACTCCCACCCGATTCTTCTCATTTGCCGCACCGGTCGGTGCCATGCCGTAAAGGGAGTTACGGATATGTTCAGAATAGCAGTCGCCTTTGTTTTGTTTGTTTCGTCGTCGACCGTCCTTTTCGCACAACAGGATAAGAATCTGTTTCCAGGTGATCCTGGCCAGACGCTTGTCGATGACGCGAATACCGCATTTGGCGGCGTGCAGCGGGCCGCGGGAAATGCCGCCCAACAAGTAAACCAAGCGGCTCAGAGAACCGCTGGAGCTGCCAAGAACGCCGCACAAGAAACCGCGAATTCGTTGTCTCGTATCGGAGAATCTCCGCAAAGCAGTGCCAGGGGAATTAACACTCTGAGTCCGACAAGCATGATCGCTCGTTGGAATCAAAGCACGAAAGAATTCTTTGGAAAGACCAAAAAGACACTGAGCCCACCGTCATTCGAAAAACCCAAAATGTCGCTGCCAAGACCAAAAGGGAGAGTGAGAAAATTCTTTGGCGAGTTCACTTCCCGGTCCAGCAAACCCGGCACCAAGAAGCGCGGATTCATGCAATCGATCTTCGCGAAACGCCCGGAAGCGCCCCCTAAACCGCAGACCGTTCAAGATTTCCTCGGACTTGATCGTCCGGAGTAGTCCTGCGATCCATCAAAATGTTGCCAACTCGCGGAGCGAGTTGGCAACCCTGCACTGTCTGGTTAGGCACCGTGCTTACGGTGACACGCCGCCACGCTAAA
>CBDUAB010000312.1:0-5329 GCA_965365045.1 uncultured Planctomycetales bacterium | reverse complement strand
ATCACGTCATCACGCTTGGTCGGGAGGCATTAATCACGTCACTGCTCCTCGCGGCGGCACCCCTATTGATTGCAATCGCGGTCGCCGTCGTGATGTCCATGTTTCAAACCGTGACTCAAATTCAAGACCCCGCAATTACTACCGTTCCGAAGATTGTGGCCGTTCTCGTTACGTTGCTCATTTGTTTTCCGTGGATGTTGAGGACGATGGTCGAATACGTGGCGAACGTCTATGCGACGGCACCGATGGTACTGGGAGCCGGGTAGACGCGCCAGCATCGCGATTATGGACGTGAGTCTCCTGACATCGGCTGTACACTTACAAACTCTCGCGCTGTTGGTGGCGCGTTTAGGAGGCTTCGTCTTATTCGTGCCGCTGTTTGGCATGGGAACGTTGCCTGTCCGGTTACGTCTGGTCTTCAGCGCAGCCCTCGCTCTGGTCGTGTGGCCGGTCTGTCATCTGCAAGTCGTACCGCAACCAAACACACTGGCTTGGGCGGTTAGTTTGGTGCAAGAAGTCATACTCGGGTTGGCACTAGGGTGCGGAGTTCAATTGATATTCGGTGGACTGGATATCGCAGGTAAGTTGATGGGTGAGCTGAGCGGTCTGAGCATCGTCAAGGGTTACGATGCGACAGTTGTGACAAGCGAATCGCTGCAGACGTTCTTGCGTGGTCTGGCTGGCTGCCTGTTTCTTGGTTTCGGCGGACACCGCCTATTGATCGAAGGTGTGCTGGACTCGTTTGAGTCCTTGCCACCCGGCGCGGCTCACTTTTCACAGGACGTGCCCGAGCTACTGATGTCGATTCTTTCTCAGAGTTTTCACTTTGGCATTCGCGTGGCGGCGCCGGCTGTCTTGGCGCTGCTGGCCGCATCGCTGGCGGTTGGTTTTTTGAGTCGCTCGGTTCCGCAAGTCGCTTCGATGACGGCGGGTTTGGGACTCAACGTGCTCTTGCTATTTGCGGTCTTGTTGTTCTCGCTCGGTGCCATCGGTTGGGTGTTTCAGGGCTTTGCTGAGGGGGTCACAAACGAGATTTTCTCTGCATTGTGACGCGATTGAAATGGGACGACTGTTTGCGGAAAAAACTCACCCGGCAACACCGTATCGCCGGCAACAAGCCCGCCGTGAGGGCCAAGTCGCGCGCAGCGGTGACTTGGCCGGTGCGCTGCTCATCGCTGGCTTCATCGCCGGCGCGCCGTTTTTCGTGGCTCCCGTATTTCATGCCGCCCGCGACACATTGCGGGAATCGCTTTCGTCCGTGTCCTGGCAACAAGTTGGCCCGGGCGATTGTTGGTCGTTGCTGCGTCCGGCTGTTGTCCGGCTCGGACCCATTTCGTTGGGACTCGTGGGTAGCTTGCTGTTGCTGGCGATGCTTGCAAACATTGTGCAGCGAAGCGCGCTTTGGAAACCGGGGAGAATCGTACCGGACTGGAACCGCTTGCGACCGGGACAACAGCTTGCCAACTGGTTATCGCCACATAGATGGATACAGGCGGGCCTGGCACTGATCAAGACGGCTGTCACTTTAGTAGTTGTCGCCACGTGGCTGTGGCGACAACGGGAATCGATCGTTTCACTAAATGGCCTGACAACGATCGAACTAGCCGAGCATCTGCCACAATTGTTAATCCATGTCACAGCGGTCGCAGCCATCTGCGTCGTCGTCTTTGGAATGCTCGATTATGTATTGCAGCGATGGCAATTGGAACGCTCGCTGCGCATGACTCCAGAGGAGATCCGCGAAGAAACACGTTCGCGCAATGGCGATCCGCAAATTCGTTTGCAGCGTCAATCGCGCCATGCGTGGTTCACCCAAGGCCCACGCAATGAACCAGAACTGGATTAGGCGGCGAATTCGGCTGCTTTTTCCGCGTGACCGAATCGCTGCATGTAGAAAGCACAATTTTCGGCGATTGATTCACTCAGCTCCGCGGAGATTGCATGTTTGTTTCTCTGGTAGTTGCGGTTCCGCCTTACCGAGGCTTCGATCTGCGGCCTAACGCTCGTGAAATCTCCAAGTGACAAATGGTCGTAGGCCTTGTTTAACTCAGCGAGTGGCGAACGCACCAAATCATCGTACCGCATTTCGTAAATGTTCGCGGCCGGAATGTTTTCCGCGTATTTGTGATACCCCTGGTACATGCGGTGAAAACATTCGAAGACGTATTTTTCGAGCCCGTCGTCGGCTTGTGGACTGGGCTTTTGCAATCCGTTGCTGTAGTCAAGGGCCCGCCAGAGATGGATCGTGGACGGAACAAAATCGTACGGGCTGCGCGACAAGTGTATAAAACGCGCGTTGGGGAACATCTCTAAAAGGACTTTGATGCGTCCCGTGTGTGGGGGAGATTTCAGTACAAGTGGCTTATTCTTGGCATAGTTTAGAGACTTGACGAATTCCATCAAGCAAGACTTCCATCTCGCCACCTCGTGCGCCGGTACCGTTTCCATGTTCAGGTAATCGAATTCTCGTGGCGGTCGATTAGGAAAGGCAATTCGTCGGTAGGGTGAGGGCAGACCCATTGTGCACAGCGCGAATTCGTCTTCCTGAGGCGCTTTCCAACCGATTTCGACGTTGTCCATGGGACGACGGGAAGGCATACGCAGGATACGCGTGATAATATTCTGAGTAAAAAGGAAATGGCTTGGAGCAAAACACTCGTACGTTGTTGGGGTAGCATAACGGTCGTCGAGCGACAGCAGCTCATGGAGCATCGTGGTGCCCGTTCGCCAATGACCCAAGATGAAGACCGGGTCCGCTTGTAATGCGGTCTTCGCGATTTTTCGTCGAAAGACCAAGCTTTGCACCCAGCCAAATGCCGAGTTCCCCGCCGCACATGCTGTTATGAAGCCAGCCATCGGCCAGCGGTGAACGTCATAGTTGTTCTGACCCAACAGCCGAAACCACTCAGGAAGCTGCATACCGTGCCAAATCCGGGGTGCTAGCAGCGGGTATTTGTTGAAACTTGTTCCGCAGTGGGTTCGTTCAGGATTCTGTGTAATTGAGGCGGACATGCGGTGCTCGACAAAGGACGCTCCGCTGGCTGTCGTGCAGAGACTACGGAGCTAGTCGTGAAAGAATGAATTCGTTACGTGACGGAAGGTCGCGGTCACAGTTAGGTGGGCGGCCGGTGGCAGGCTGTCATTGCGTGTCGACAGAGCGGAATATTCCGCTATGCGTTACGTCGGACGAATCGAGAGGCACCCCAGCGGTCCAAAACTCGAAAGTTGCGATGTAAAAACGATTCGCATTCCGGTTGCGACTAGAATTCCGGTTTCACGGTTAGAACACTTCGCGTGTCTTTTCTGATTTGCGAGCACAACGCATGATCCCCAGATTTCCTATTGTCAAACAGCGCCATGGAGGAAAACCTCACAGAGGCACGGAACGGCGATCACGCGACAAGTTCCAGAGGGCGCAGGAACGCACTTTCTTCAATAGCCCGACGCGCAAGTTTTGAAGTTGCACTAGCAACGGTAGCCCGACGCGCGAGCGAGGGACACAAGGTTAATCGTTCCATGGGTTTACGTGATGTGGTAGTGTCCCTCGCTCACGCGTCGTGCTGCTGTGCATCCCAGCAAAGTGGGTTCCTGCACCCAGTTCCAGCCTAGGCTGGCCAAAACCTCCGAACTTATGGAGTTGCGGGTATGTGGAGTGTCATGCGTTTTTTGCGCATCGCAAATGGAATTGAATATCGAATATCGAGCAAGGAGTGATGAATGTGGAGGTGCTAAGAGGGTCGCTGCAACGGGTCAGCGTGCGAGAAATAGCAACGATGGCCATACAGATTCGGCTTTTGCATTACTTCGTCCTTCGTCACTCCTTGCTCGATATTCGATATTCATATGCTGCGCAACAGAAGCTCCAGCAATGCCTTCGATAAATCTGCCAACCCAGTTCCACAGTTCCAGCCCCGCCGCGAAGATCCCTGGACATTGCGTTGGTGATTGGATAACATCCCGCCCCTCTTCTTGACCGCCTCATCTTTATCAGTCGACAAACAGCATTCTGCGTATGTTTTCCACCGCCCGCGTGAAATACTTGATCCTGCCGGTGTCCGTGCTGGCCGGGTTGCTCGTCGTCCTGACGCCGCTACCGCCGGCGCTGATGGATCTATTGTTGTCGATCAACATTGCGTTAGCTGTCATCGTGTTGTTGACAACGATCTTTGTGCGAACTCCACTTGAATTCAGTGTTTTCCCGTCGGTGTTGCTGGCAACGACCCTTTCGAGACTTGTACTAAACGTCGCGACAACCCGATTGATCCTGATTCGCGGCCAGTCGGACGGCCTCTCGGCAGCCGGCGGTGTTGTGCGGGCCTTTAGCGAATTCGTCACCGGCAACGAGATCGTCGTCGGGATAATCATATTTGCCATCATCGTGATCATTCAGTTCTTTGTGATTACGCAGGGAGCGACGCGGATAAGTGAGGTCGCCGCTAGGTTCGCTTTGGATGGGATGCCGGGTCGCCAGATGGCGATTGATGCCGACTTAAACGCCGGACTCATTGATCGGGAGCAGGCTCATCAGCGTCGCAAGGAGATCACACGGCAAGCGGACTTTTACGGGGCCATGGATGGTGCGAGCAAATTCGTGCGTGGAGACGCGATCGCCGGCGTGTTGATTACCGTAATTAACATTTTCGGTGGGCTTTTCGTCGGTGTTGCGCAAGCCGGCATGGGGATCGGCCAAGCCACGGACATTTACACGCGGCTCACGATCGGCGACGGTCTTGTTAGTCAAGTACCAGCGCTGTTGATATCGTTGGCGGCTGGTCTGTTGATCACGCGCAGCAGCGAAAGCAGCGATTTGTCAGCGGATTTCTTCGATCAGATTTTCGCACGACCACGGACGTTGGTATTGGCCGCTGGGTTTCTGCTAGTTTTGGCACTGACAGGTTTACCTGCTCTTCCGCTGATTCTGCTTGCATGCGGATGTGCCGGCATCGCTTTGTTTCTGCATCGCAGCGACGAATCGGACGAAGAGGATGATGCGGCAGCGCGGGAGCGTGCTCCGACTCCAGCGGCCAATACGGAACAACGTGTCGAAGACTATTTGCGTGTCGATCCACTGGAAATCGAGTTAGGCGTCGGCTTGTTGCGTCTTGCGGATCCAGACCGCGGCGGCGACCTGCTCGCGCGCATCGCGGCCCTGCGCACGAAAGTGGCAAGTGATCTCGGATTGGTGTTACCCAAAGTGCGCATTCGTGACAACATTCGCTTGGATGATCACGGTTACCGAATTAATATTTCCAATCATCGCGTTGCCAGTGGGACGAGTCTGCCGCACTCGGTGTTGGCCATCGACATGGGGCGGGCCACCGGCGTACTG
>CBDUAB010000311.1:0-5333 GCA_965365045.1 uncultured Planctomycetales bacterium | reverse complement strand
CCTACGCCGAGCGCCCCCGATAACAGAGAGTCTTAGGGCGCGACCTTATAGGCAATGCAGTTCACAATTTCTATGGCCAGGGGTTTCTGCGCCAGGCCTGTTGTGCCTATTACCGCGCGGCATGGCGGAATGGGAATGAACTCCTTGTAGATCTCGTTCAGCATCGACCAGTTGTCGAGAATTGATTTCTTCGGCCAGATTAGGAAACCATTGCCGCTGTGCCTCGCGAAAGACATTCGGTGGAAAACGGCCTGACACGTACCGCATTTCACGGGGCATTAGTTCGCGACCCAGCAACTTCTCCATTCGTCTCTTGATGCACAATTGACCGTCGTTGGCCAATTCGTAAATCAGTTTTTTTAGAGACCAAGCAATTTGCCCGGCGTCTCGTAGTTGTTGCTCGTTCTTCGGATCTATGTCGATGAACTCAAAATCGAACCCCAAACGTTCCATCGCGGACTTGGCCCGATTGTCCGTCAACAGTAGTATGCGAGCGAATATGGGCACGCCGCCGTCGAAATCTCCCGCTGCTACCGCTGGCCATTGTCCGACCGTGAGCCGGATCTCGGCCAGCGCATCCGGGTCGATGCTGGGGAGCGACACAAAAGCCACATCGTCATCCTGTTCCATAAACTTGTCGTGGCAGGCAGCGCAGGCCGTTTCGTAATTGGCAACGGTATAGACTTCGTTGTCATCATTACGCACATGACATTGTTGGCAGGTCATGCCTTGGTTGGCTCGCTTGAAGTGTTTTCCGATGTGCGCGGCGTGATTGAATCGGAAAAAACTTTCCTGTCGATACGGCCAACCGCTAAAATCTGGATGTCCTTTTTCAAAGCTGTCGAACTGTTGTTGATGGCATGATTGGCATTGCCGTGTACTCAGAGCTGAAAGATTTGCCGAACCGTGATGTTCACGATGGCATGTGCTGCAGGCGATCTCGCCTTGAAGATGCACAGGAATTGTGCGCTGGTTCGCCGAGCCGCGATCGGTCAACTGCTGGTCCGTAAACGGGCTGAGCATTTCGGAATCGATCCCATGCGCCGATCTGGCAGTTTCGACCGCAAGTGACTTGTCGTGGCAATTGAGACACAGATCGGTCTGCGAAGCGGTGAACGAATTGCCGCCCTGAATGGTGGCTTGTAACCATTTGACGACACCAGCCTCGGCCGCCGGATGACATGCCGCACATCGTTGTTCACCCGTGAGGATTTGGCCGTGCGCCCGCGACAATGGACCGGGCGCCAAGATTTCACTTCTCCAAGGCCCGCTGAGAGACAACGCTAACAGGCCAAAGACGAGTGTCGTCGCACCCAGCGCGAACAGACCGCGTCGTGCGCGGACACTTCGGCGAGGCTTACACTTTTCTGCCAGGCAGGGGCAACTACCTGTCTCCGTAGGGCCGCTTTCGCACGAAACTCCGTCTGCTCCGCATAACCATTGGTTTTGCCGCCAAATCGGTTGACAGAGTGTTTCGACGCGACAAGCTCCCGCCGCGCTTGGTCCTAATGGGCAGGAGTGACCGTCTGCCGAGAGGCCGCAGACCCAATTCTGTTGGGGGCGGTTGTAGGTCGGCGAATTCGTGTCAACGTTGACGTCACTCATGACGCGGCTCCATGAAACGCGTGCGCTAGGACGGCATGAAACAGCGCCAACGCGACGAGACCGTACGTCAGACCAATATGGACAAACAGCCAGAACTTGAGCTTCCTTTGCAATGCATCGTGGTAGTCCAGGTCGTCGCGCTGGTCGACGAGGCGGCGCAGCCGGCCATCGGCGGCGCTTTCGCTGCTGGAGTAATAACGTTCCAAGGCTGTCATTTCCGCCATGATTTTGTTGCGCAAGCGGCTTGTGGGATACGCGTAATACCATGGGCTTCGTCGTCGTTCGAAGAACGGCACGAGACGGTGTTTGTAGAAATCCACGATCGTCGGTGCCGGTTCGATTTCGACAAGTTCGAGTATCAATCCATGGGCTTGTCGTCCGACCGCATAGCGACGCGCCGGTATCCGTTCCCAGACGACCTGTTCACGCAGCTTGGTCAGTCGCTTGGGGACACTTCGGGTCACTTTGAGTCCGTAGAACCCGCTGGCGGCCACGGAAACAAATGAGAAATAGAGCGTGGTTTCGAAAATTCCATTGGGAAAACGTAGGCCCGTATGTAGCAAGAACACGGCGATCGCGCCGATGCCGCAATAGATGTGGGTTTGCAACCACAGTGACGAACTGCCTAGCGGCAACGATGGAAGTTTCTTCCGCCAGTTGTAGGATGCGAGAAATCCTACGAAACCAAGCAGCAGATAGCCGGTTTGAAAGGATGAACCGTCGAGTTCGGCCGAACGGCGATCGACCCAAAAGCATACCAACGCGATTAACACCACGGTGATGGTGCAGTTAATCAGGCGCCGTTTGGCAAACGATAACATCCTTGCGATCTCGGTAATACGTCAGGCAGCATTTCGATCGTGTCGTGCCAACCAATTTGCCAGGCGGGGTAAATCATTCATGTCCATGCGCACCAAGGCATCGTGCGGACAAGCTCGCTGGCACGCCGGGCCACCAAGCTGGTCAACGCACAGGTCACATTTGGTCGCTTTACGAACGTGTTGATCGCGCGGGTCCACGAGAAATTGTCCTTGGTCATTTCGCACATCAACCATCTGGATATTGTCATACGGACAACTATCGGCACACGTTGCGCAGCCAACGCACGTACGGTCGTTGATCACGACATTGCCTGTTTCTTCGTCGCGCCCGATTGCTCCCGTGGGACAGCCAATCATGCATACCGGATCGACACAATGCATGCACGCGTGGGCGAACATGTACTGATCGTAAACTTCACCCTCGCGATTAAAACGCGGATTGTTGTCGTGTGTTGATGCACAAGCTTGCACGCAATCATCGCAACGAGTGCAGCGATCCAAATCAATTAACATCGTTTCGGTGCCATTCATCAATCGTCGTTCGACGATGAATTCGAGCAAACCGGCATCGATGGACGGCTCGCGGTTGTTTTTTCTGGCCGCGCCGCGCGTGATCGGACCCGGTGAACTAGCCGATTCAGGCGGTGACCGCGTGGGAAAACTGGTCAGCGCATCCAGTTCCCGAGTGGACAGATGTGGCAGGATGATATCTTCGACGATTTTGCCCGGGATTCGCAGAACATCGACGTGGCCGGCGGCGCGCAGCGTATGACGATGCGGAAGCTGTTCCTTGAACCGCCAATTGAAGGCTAACTCTTCCATGCCAAACGTTTTTCCTTTGCCCAGATAAGCTAACGTACGATGGCCATTGCCGTATTTTTGGCTGAGTCGCGCAAAGCCAGAGCGTATCAAGATCAGGTCGTTGACGTAGGTGCTCTCCTCTTCGATGATCGGCTCCGCGGCCAAGCGTTCGGTGGCCGACGAGTTGTCCAGTTTGCGATAGTCCCGACTCCAGGCAAACTCTCCGTAGCTCCCAAAGATAGTCCCGTCGGCGATTGCGCGCAAGCGGTCCGCGGGGATACTCCTCAGCAACGGTGTCTCGCGGAGATGACTTTCCAGGCTATTTTGGCGATAGAGTTGTTCGATGTGTTGCTTTAGCTCTGGCGCTTGGCGCATGATGTCCCGCAATCCTTGCCAGCGAATTTCTAATAGCGACGATGGCTTGTCGGCGATAACAGTCGCCGATCTTGCTATCCGTGCGAGCGCGGCGATTTCGCCAAAGAATTCTCCCTTACCAAGTTGAACGCTGTTGTATTCATCCAATACGCCGGGGACATCCTGTAGAAAGACGCGAGTCTCGTCCGTGTTCGTTTGCCGCTGACCGATTTCCTGTTCCAACTCATTATTTTTCGTCGTGAAGTCGTCCGGGGTCTGGGCAAAGTTACGGACCTCGGGATATTTTGGTAGACGAAATGCCTTGGCGATAGTTTGCAGCCAACCGACACGGCTTCCTGTTCGGCGCCCGAGCAGGCGAGGAGGAAGCGACTGGACCATCACCCGGATGCTGCCGTCGATGATAAAGTAGGCACTGTTCCCATAGTCTCCTTCACGGACGACGATATCACCCGGCACATAATCGCCGACACGCGCATCGTTGAGGAGGATGTCGCGTAAAGAACACGACTTTGGAAAACGAGACGCGTCGATGCTACGAAATGGCTCCATTTCGAGCAGCTTGTCGACACTCTCGTAGGTCATATTCGGCCCGAATGGCTCGTCCCACCGCCGGGGCCTTTCGATTTTTACTGAGTAAGCCATCCTTGCTTCTCGACCTTTTTGTGGTGTCCCGCTATTTGTAACTGTCGGGGGCGGGCATCATATGTTGGACGACGCCCAGCGTCGAGCCGTCGACGTTTTCCGCAAACGTATACGCGGCGGCGCCTACCTGGTCGGCAGCCACGATCAAGTTGTCCGCATTCTCGGTTTTCAGTTTGACGGACAGTGCCGCATCGACCGCAGGTTGTAAGTATTGGTTCTGCAACTGCAGTTGTAATTCAGCCAGTTTTATCCTCAGGTTGTGCGCGCGGGCGGCAACGGTAAAGCCGTATGTATCCAATTCAGTAGCTTTCGCCGTCGCGCGTAAACTGTATTCGAGGTCCGTCATCAAGCCAACGACGTACATCAGTTGCAAGCGATCCGATGAAGATGATGTGTTGCTTGCGCTGCCGCCGCGCAAAAAATTGTGTCGCACGGACCCTTGGGACCATGCGACGAAGTCAAAATCCTTACTGCCTGCCGAGTGACCGCCAATGTTTACAAGCTCTTCATGCGGAGTTGTGTGGCAGTTCAGGCAATTGCGCGCGATGAGGTACGGATTGATGGGGTTGTTCATGCCCGCCGCAACGCTGAGTTGGAGTCGTTCCTCGTGATGTTTGGGGGATTCCTGCTCTTTGGTAATGTGCTCATCGCCGTAATCGTTATGCAATTTGATCCAGTCCCGCGCAGGCCCGTGGCACGACTCACACGATATTCCGGAGACGGCTCGCACCTTGCCGCTTTTGACCTGTTGCGTGTAATGGCAGTTGATGCACACGTCGCCACGCTTAATCGACCGCAGGCCCATGCGTTCCGCGATCTGTTTTGCCTCCGGTTTGCGATGCAACTCGCGAAATGTCTGATGGTGTCTCGACCGCCGCCACACGTTCACTTCATTCTCGTGGCATTTGGCACACGACTCGTAACCGAGCACCTTGATCGGATCCATGGAGCCAGCTCCTGATTCCGGTACTTGACCTACGAGGTTGTGGCTAGCCATGGCTAATGATGTTAAGATTCCGATTATCAAAAGACGATAGTTTTTTGCCAACATTATTGAGCTTCTGCTGTCTCGGCGATGAACTGTCTTGA
>CBDUAB010000310.1:0-5335 GCA_965365045.1 uncultured Planctomycetales bacterium | reverse complement strand
AATCAACGGCTTTGTTCCGAAGCCTGAGGGCTTTTGCTCGGCCGACGTCTGCATACCGATCCCCAAATCAGTTGACTGGCGAATACAGCACAATGGCAACGAGTATTTCAACGTGACTCGTTTTGCAGCCAAAGTCGATCAGGCCGTCGCATTTGCCGAATCGAAAGCAACTTGGAGTTTTGGCACGGTCCCGATTCTCACCAACGGGCTTCTGCCACGTGGGATCGCTCCCGATTTCGAACTTCCCGACCTTGAGGGCAACGCAGTCAAGCTGTCCGATTTCCGCGGGAAAAGGGTGCTGATTTTGAGCTGGGCCTCATGGTGAGGCTGCAGTCTCGATCTGCCCGGGTGGCAGGCTATCTATGATGATCTAAAGGATAAGGATTTCGAAATTGTCGCCGCAGCTCAGGACACGGGTGGTGTAGACTCCTGTGGCAAGTTTTATGACCGCGCGAACGCTACATTCACGACTCTCATCGACAAGCAACACACAGTCAGCACGCTCTACCAAATGGTCAATGTACCGGCCGCTGTCTGGGTCGATGAAGAGGGCCGCATCGTGCGGCCACCCGAAGCTGCCTTCTCGAAAGAGCAGATAGTGCTGGGCAACAAAATCGGAGACGACCGGTATATTGCCGGGCTGCGCGACTGGGTTGCCAACGGTGAAGAGAGCCGGTTTGTGATGAGTTCAGAGAAACTCAAGGAGCGACTCCGAGCGAGGCCGACTGATCTCCGGCTGGCCGATGCACATTTCAAGCTGGCCACGCATTTCCATGCTCTCGGCGACGCCGTTGAGGCGGACGTGCACTGGAAAACAGCGCAAGAGCTGAACCCCGACAGCTGGAACTATCACCGGCAAGAATGGACATTCGACCCAGAAACTGCCGGCCGAAAATGGTCTCAGAAGTTCCAGGCGTTGAAAGGCAAGCCGTATTACGCGCCGTTCGATTTGCCCGAGGAAGAGTAGAACGGCAGATTGTCGGGAGTGCCTGGGAGCCGCTTTGCTGTGTCTTCTTGAGAGTTGGGCTGGTTTTGGTGTTCGTGCTGGGACCCACGTCTTCGCTTTTGCTCGCCACGGGTTTCGTGACTGGACTGTTGCACTTCAGACGTGCCACGTGCTGAATCTGAAAATCTAACCTCAGTCGCCGATCAGATCATCGACGGCATACGAGTCGGTTAGAATCAACGTCAATTTTTCGACCTGAGCCCCGTGCTGCTGTGCCAGTTTCCAGTGGTCGCCGGCTGCTTGGTTGTTTGGTGGATCCTGAGTAGCGTAGAAAGCGCCGCGAATTACATCGGACGACGCGGCTGACGGGTCCAGCCAGCTTTCGATTATGGCCTTTTGAAGTCCGCTCGGCAGCTTGTCGCGAGTGTAACGTCGGTTGCCGCCGGCGACGCGCACCTTGATCTTTTCGGATTCGACTTCAACTACGATAACAATTGTATTGCCGACTTGTAATTCGATGCCGGCGGACAAGTCGTTCCATGCATCGTCTATCGCGGCCCAGTATTCTTGTGCGTAATGCGTGAGCTCCTCGAGTCGCTCGACAAGTTCCATGTGCTTGGGACGGCGCGCAATTCCATGGGCGCGTGCCAGCGACTCCTCGGCGGCGTCAAAATCTTGAACTTGAAGTGACCGCCTGGCGGCTTTCAAGGCACTACTAAGCGCCTCTGCTTCTTCACGGTCAAGCGGAGTAGTATCTTCCTTGGTTGGCGGTACCAATGCCGTATCGGATTCAGTCCTTGAACTCTCGTGCGGCACTAAAACATTCGGGAGTTCCTCCGAGGAGTCGTTGCCGTTGCCGGACGGCATTTTATCGCTGTTGTCGGTCGCGTTGGTACCCTCGGCAACGCCACGCGAATTCTCGTTCGCCGGCGGGACGGTCGAGGTAGAATCGACCGCCGGATCCGCGGTGGCGTCCACGACAGACGTCCGTTTCAGAGCCAATGGTTCATTGTCGAGCAGGTAACGTTTTGATAAAAGTGCTAACGCGGCAAAGAGCCCCACGCCGACAACCACGGTTCCGAGTTTTAACCAAAACCGCGAACGTTCACGCGATCGGCGACTGACGGACGCTTGTCCAAACGCCGTGAAAGGAGACGACTCGATTTCCACACTAGCAGCGGCGTTGCTAATCGGGACAGCTACTGGAATCGCCTGGGGAATATCCTTATCAGCAATCGAATTCACGGGTGAGCTGTCCGCCGCGGTTTCGATCGTCGCCGCATGAGAATCATTTTGCCTTAGCAACTCCTCATCGTAGTGTGCTTTTTCCTCCGAGTCGGTCAAGCAAGTTTTTGCTTCCAGGACAGACTTGGCGATGCCACGCAATCGGTCGACGTCAACGTCCTGACTTGCGGCAACACGTATACGTTTCATCAACTGGTCGGCGACGCGCGCGATGACGGTCTTGTCGCTGAAGCCGATTGGCAAGCCAAGCAGTTCGTAGTAGTTGGACCACTTGCCCTGTGGATCACCTCCCAACCACGTCTTGCCGGAATGATGTAAAGTCACAACTAGGAACCCCAAAATCTCGTAGTGGACGGCCTACATGATAGCATGTCGAGCTAGTGCGGAATCATATGCTCCACCGAACCGAGTTCGGAGGGGGCATACCTGCACTGAGATGTGGGTAACTATGAGCGCTTGCATGTCGGGCTAATGAAAACGTTCCCGCGACCGTGGTTTTGCCAAAGCTGCTGGCAAGTTATAAATGGTCCGCGTGCGGCCGTTCGTCAGGAAACAAACGAAAGAAGGTGACCGTGAGCCGACGAGATCTCCACGACGGGAGACAAGATGGCCTTGTACCGCTCTCAGCCATTAATCTGGACGAGGTCGGCTCGTTCACGGAGTTGCTGATGGCCATGTCGAAGACCGCCTTTTCCGGCCGTCAGCTCGGTGAAGCCTACCAGGTAATGCTGGAGATGATTACTGATGCCGAATGTCAGGTCGTAATGACAATCTCCGGGGCGATGACTGTCGCCAAGCAAGGGAGAATCATTTGTGACATGATTGACCGCGGGATTGTGTCGGCGATCGTATCGACCGGCGCGCTGATCGCACACGGCTTGACCGAGTCGATCGGGCTTACGCACTATCGCTACGATCTTAGTAAGTCCGACGAAGAACTGTACGAGCAAGGTTACAATCGCATTTATGACACATTGGAAATGGAAGCCAACCTCAACGATGTCGAGCGTGTGGTCGCGGAAGTTCTAGACACGGTGACTCCCGACGAGGGCGTTTGGTCCTCCGCGCGGTTGTGCCTGGCTGTTGGCAGGCGTTTAAGCGAGGCCGACGAAGGACCGGGAATCTTGCGTAGCGCTTTTGAACAACAAGTCCCCGTATTCATTCCGGCTTTTACGGACAGCGAGATCGGTTTGAATTTCGCCATTTGGGCGATACGAAGTCAACTCGGGTCCGACGGGGCGGCTTTGGCAATCGACGAGATGACGGCCGATGAACTATTGCGTTTCGTGCCGCCGTTCAATCCGTTTCTTGATCTGCAAGAGTACACGCGTTTTGTTATCGCGGCGAAAACCATTGGTATCCTTACGATCGGCGGTGGCGTACCAAGGAATTGGGCCCAACAAGTCGGGCCGTACATGGATGTCAGCAATGTTCGCTTGGGAACGCGATTCGATGTTCCGCGTTTTCAGTACGGAGTGCGCATCTGCCCGGAGCCGGCACATTGGGGCGGATTGTCAGGGTGCACTTATTCCGAGGGTGTAAGCTGGGGGAAATTCGTGCCGCCGGCCGAAGGTGGTCGGTTCGCCGAAGTCTTTGCGGATGCCACGGTGGCTCTGCCACTGCTCATGAAAGCTGTCTTTGAGCAATGTGACCGCTGACGTCGCGGCCAAAACCTACTTGTCGAAGAATTCGCAAAAGTAGTTACTGACGGCGACGTCGATTGTTTCTCTGGTAAGTTTACGCGGCAGCTTGTGCAGCTCGCACAGGTTGGCAACCTGGAAAACAAGGTCACGTGGGTGACAATAACGGAACGAAATGCGATTCGGTTTGTAATAAGTCTTGATCAGGTAACTCACGATCGCTTCATCGTATTCGACGGCGAATTTCCCGCAGACTTTACGGAATAGATCGCGGAAGGTTTGTTCGTCCGGATCGCGCAGCTCGATCTTGAACGGAATCCGTCGCAGATAGGCCTCGTCCACGACATCTTTGGGCTCGAGGTTTGTCGCAAGAATCAGATGTTCGTCAAACGGGACTTTGATTTGGCGACCGTTTGGCAGCGTGAGGAAATCCGCACGCTTTTCCAGAGTGACGATCCAGCGATTCAGAATTTCTTCTGGGCTCGAACGTTGCCGTCCGAAATCGTCGATCACCAAAGTTCCGCCGTTGGCTTTCATTTGGATAGGCGCTTCAAAGACACCCGTTGTCTGGCTCGGTGAAAGATCCAATTGGTCCACGGTCAATTCACCGCCGACAACAATGGTAGGTCGACGAATCAACACCCAGCGTCGATCAACAGTTTCCCAATCGACGTCCAATTCAAGACCGGCTTCCTCGACGGTCATTTGCTGGTGAACGCTTGAGTCGAACAGGCGAATGATCTCGCCCGCGACGGTAATAGCTCTGGGAATCCACAGCGGAGCCGGGTAGGAATCCGTGACACGTTCCGCGACGCTTGTTTTGCCGTTTCCGGGAGGTCCATACAAAAACAGACCGCGGCCTGCATTCACTGCTTGGGCCAGTCGGCTGAGAGTATCCGCCGGCAAGGTGAGGTCGTCCAGCGCTGCGTGAAACTTCCTTAATTCAATCGGAGCACGCGAGACTGACTGGAATCCGACGCTCTGGACGTAGTCTTCCATCGGTACCGGTGCGGCACCACAATAAGATGTGTGCATCGCGTAGTGGCTTGCGCGTTGCCCGCCGACTTCGGTCAATTGATAAAGGAAGTCGCCGGTTTCGGTTGCACCTTTGAGTGTGATTAACAATTCGGCGCGCAGCTTGTCGAGCGTCGAACGCACGAGTGCACTGGAGAGTTTGATCTGTTTCGTTAGCGCTTGACCTGTCGCGGCGCCTAGGATGAACAGCGATTTGAGCAGTAATGCTTCGATGTCGACGTCCCGAATGCCCGCCTCGGCCAGCGTCTGCGGTGCTAGTGGGATAAACGGCCCGTCCGTGGTCTGTGGTTTATCGTTGCCCAAGCCGGAGAAAACGAATGGCGTCTCTCCATAATTGTCCGTTGGCAGTGATGTCGAAGAATGCGGGCTGCTGGGCGTGTTTTCCGAAGTCACAACTTGTCTCCCGAGAGCGCGGTTGAGTTATCCGTGTGCACAAATGGCCAGCTTTGCCGCGTGAACCATTCGTTCC
>CBDUAB010000309.1:0-5343 GCA_965365045.1 uncultured Planctomycetales bacterium | reverse complement strand
ACGCAACATCGTGGTTGCAGCCGGCAAATAACAATCGGCCCGAGAGCTCAAGACTTGCTTCTTCCGTATTTGCGCCGTGATCCCCATCAACATTGTTTCCTGTCGAGGCTCGGCAAAGCCTACTCGACAGACGGCTATCGATTGGCCATTGCTCGAGCGTGCCAAAAAGCGGGCATTCGACGTTGGACACCAAATCAGCTCCGACATGCAAAGGCAACTGAAGTTCGTGCGAGGTTTGGTCTTGAAGCCGCGCAAGTTTACTTGGGACACGGTTCTGCCAATGTAACGCAGATCTACGCTGAACGCGATCGCTCGCTTGCGGAAAAAGTTGCACGAGAGATCGGATAACACTTTGTGTAGGTGCAACCGTTGCCAATTCATCGCTGTTACAGAGTTTAGCTCTGCAAAAATCAGAATCTGGATCTGCTCCAATGCGAGCCCAGTGTAATCCCCATCTGAAATGTCGAAATCACGAAGACCGGTCCACCGTAATCGTCACTTATTTCGCAAGTCCAATGCAATGGCCGTCCAAGCCCAACATTGTCGCGATGTCGCGCGTGCGGGTCCAAACGCCGCTACCGACAAATGCCGGTGGTTAGGGACTTGTCGGACTCTGTCTCGAATCGCAGTACTAACTTGCGTCGGTGGGCGCAGTTCGAAGCGTGCTCAGACGTGTTGCTAAGCTGCGGCGGGGTTCACCTCCGCGCGCAAAGCAATTGCTGTTTCCTGCGGCGTCGTGAACCCCGCCGCAGCTTAACAACTGGCGTTGGGCGACACCTGGGGGCGACTCCGCGCGCACGAGCGGCTTGGTAATGGCTCATTGAAACCTTCGGCAGAGACCAACGTATCGATAAGTTAATATGATGCCCGTGTGACGGCTGCGCAGGCAACCGGTCGGCTCAGCTTGCCTTGTTCCAACGTCATTCCGGTGGTGGAGACCTTTACGCGACAAGCTGCCGATAGGACACGCAGTCAACCACGCGTTGTCGTGGGTGGTAGGTAAACTCGTTATGATGAGCTGCGGGAATTGAAGTTCCAGTCGGTATTTGTTCGCAACTGTTATCGATGACAATGTCACGCTCAAATGACAGGCCAGTTAACGTAAGAACAATCCGTGAGCGCCTTGAGGTGCGAGGGGTCGTTCAAGGGGTTGGGTTCCGACCGTTTGTGTTTTCGGTCGCCAACGAGCTGGATTTAATGGGCTACGCGCAGAATCATTCGAAAGGGGTGACAATTGAAGTTCAGGGAGCCGCCGCCAAGTTAGAGGAGTTTGTGACAAGGTTACGCTCGAATCATCCGCCGCTTGCGCAGATCGACGAAATAACTGTCGCAAGAATTCCTGCAACAAATGATCTTCAGTTTGTCATTGTCGAAAGTAGCCAATTGGAAGGCGCGAGTACCCCCATTTCGCCGGACGTAGCCGTGTGCGGTGATTGCCTAACGGAAATGAGAAACCCTACTGATCGACGATTCAACTATCCGTTTATCAACTGTACCAACTGTGGACCACGCTTTACCATTGTTCGAGATGTTCCCTACGACCGTCCGCGAACAACCATGGCCGCCTTTCCTATGTGTGAAAAGTGTTCTGCCGAATACTACGATCCAGCTAATCGTCGGTTTCATGCGCAACCACTCGCGTGTCACGAGTGCGGCCCACATGTGTGGTTTGTCAGCCGCGAAAATGCTCACGATGTTTCAGCACTGGAACCTAAAGACAAGCAATTGCCAGTGGGTCATGCAGCGCTGAAATTGTTCCGCGAAGCAACTCGTCAAGGACGAATTGTTGCCGTTAAAGGCATCGGTGGTTTCCACTTAGCGTGTGATGCAACAAACGACGTAGCGATTGGCCAACTTCGAGAGCGTAAGGGTCGAGTCGATAAGCCATTTGCCATTATGGCGACCGATTTAGAGCAAGCTGGCAGAATTGCGATGATCAACGCGGAGGAGGAACGGATACTTACAGGCAAAGAGCGCCCAATCGTTCTGCTTCGCCGCAGACCAGATTGTGATTCGATTTCTGAACTTGTTGCACCGGAGAATGAGTGCGTGGGCATAATGCTTCCTTATTCGCCGCTGCATCACTTGCTCGCGAAGGACACACCTCTGGTGATGACGTCGGGAAATATCAGCGAAGAACCGATTGTGCGAACCAACATCGAAGCCATTGAGCGGCTTTCGACGTTGGCGGATGCGTTTCTATTTCATAACCGAGAGATTCATTGCGTTTGTGACGATTCAGTGGTTCGAGTATTTCGAGGCCATGAACTTCCGATCCGACGTTCGCGCGGATATGCCCCGATGCCGGTCAGATTAGACCGCAGCGGCGCATCGGTATTAGCTGTCGGCGGTGAATTGAAAGCGTGCTTTTGCATGACAAAAGACAAATACGCGTACATGAGCCAACACATCGGCGACATGGGAAATCTAGAGACATTCGATGCCTTTCGCCGTACGGTCGGCCACCTTCAAAAACTGTTTCGCCTATCGCCCGACGTGATCGCTTGCGATCTGCACCCCGGTTATCTTTCAACACAATGGGCAAAAGATTATGCGAGGGAGAACAAACTGCCACTGGTTCAAGTACAACATCATCATGCGCACATTGCAGCATTACTTGCCGAACAGGCATATACCGACTCAACGACTGTGATCGGTGTCAGTTTTGACGGTACGGGATACGGGACTGACGGCGCGATTTGGGGTGGCGAGTTCTTGATGGCGAGTTATAAGAAATGCGAGCGCCTGGCACATTTGAAATATATTCCTTTGCCGGGCGGCGATGTGAGTATCCAGCGCCCGTATCGAACGGCATTGGCTCATCTGTTCGGCGCAGAGCTAGATTGGGGCGATGACTTGCCTTGCGTAAGAGCTTGCCCCAAACGGGAACGCGTATTGCTTGAGCAGCAGCTCGAAACCAATCTAAGCTGCTCGCCAACTAGCAGCATGGGCCGACTGTTTGATGCGGTTGCGTCATTGATCGGCATCCGGCACGAAATCAACTACGAAGGTCAGGCCGCGATGGAGATGGAGGCCCGTGCGCAAGGAGTTCCGCTCGAAAATGACGGACATTATCAGTTCGCATTAATCGAAAACGAATGCATCGTTGTCGATCCGGCGGCGGTAATTGAAGAAATAATGATTCAATTTCGGCTAGGTATTTCGCCATCGATCATTTCGGCGAGATTTCATCAGAGCGTCGCATACCTAGTTCTGCAAGTATGTCTCCGCATTCGCGAACGGACCGGTACTGGCACCGTCGCCTTAAGTGGTGGCGTTTTCCAGAATGTCACCTTGCTGGAATGGACGATTGAGCTTTTGGAACGAGACAAGTTTGATGTTTTGCATCACCGGCAAGTTCCACCGAATGACGGTGGGTTGGCGCTAGGTCAAGCGATGATCGCTCGACATAAACCGTGATTGGCGTCCTTCGGAGTTTAGTGTGGGTACGCGGCCCATCGCCGCTGTTTGCCGCACAAGTTGTCGCCACCAGTGGAGGGCAAAGACGCAGGCTGCGACCGAACCCGAAAAGGGATCGCAGGGAAGCAAGAAAACAGGTCGCGAAGCGATTCACTTGGCCGTTTTTCCGCTGCCCTGCACCCGCCGGGCAGGGCAGCGGCGCAGGGAGTCGGGGCCCCGAACTGTTTACTGGTGCGATGCCGATAGGTCTGCTCACACGAAATCCGACCCACGGAAAACCCGGAAGGACCATGAGTGGGTTGCCTAGTTCAGAGATGTTATAGTTACAGGCAGACTATTTCAACCATATTGAGGCTGTCATGTGCTTAGCAATTCCTGGACGAGTTACCGAAAAATATGTCGTCGACGGAATGCCGATGGGCAAGGTCGATTTTGGCGGCGTGACAAAAGAAGTCTGTCTGGCGTACGTCCCTGAAATCGAGATCGGTAGATACACAATCGTGCATGTCGGTTTTGCGATTAGTGAGGTTGACGAACAATCCGCCCACGAGACGCTGCAATTATTTCGCGAAATGGGTGTATTGGAGGAGGAGCTTGGTCCAACCGCTGAAATCACCAAAGCAAAGTCACAAATCGCGAATTCAACTGCTCCGGAGAATTAGCCGTGAAGTATCTGGACGAATTTCGCGATGGGAAGTTGGCGAAAAAACTCTTTGCTGATATCGCGCAAGCGACGACCCAACCGTGGGCGATAATGGAAGTTTGCGGAGGCCAAACCCATACCATCATCCGAAATGGTATCGATCAGTTGTTGCCCGACGAAATCGAACTGATTCATGGGCCGGGATGTCCGGTCTGCGTTACGCCGTTGAACGTAATCGACAAAGCGCTTGCGATCGCCGCGCAGCCAGACGTCATCTTTTGTTCTTTTGGCGACATGCTTCGTGTTCCAGGCAGTCAGGGAGATTTGTTTACCGTCAAGAGCGCGGGCGCCGACGTGCGAATCGTTTACTCGCCACTCGACAGCGTGCGAATCGCCGAACAGAACCCTGATCGCAGAATTGTTTTCTTTGGCATCGGTTTTGAAACGACCGCACCCGCCAACGCGATGTCCGTGCATTTGGCGAAGCGAAAAGGCTTGACGAATTTCTTCATGCTGGTATCGCACGTGCTTGTTCCGCCAGCCATGGAAGCGATCATGACCGCGCCGAACAACCGCGTTCAGGCTTTTCTCGCTGCAGGCCATGTTTGCAGCGTAATGGGCTATTGGCAGTACCCGTCGCTGTGCGACACGTACAAGGTGCCGATCGTCGTGACTGGTTTTGAGCCGCTCGATGTTTTGGAAGGAATTCGTCGAGCGATCATCCAACTGGAATCCGGTCGCGCCGAATTGGAAAACGCATACGCGCGAGTCGTCTTCCAAAATGGAAATGCACCCGCACAAAAAATGATCGAAGAAGTTTTTGAAGTTACGGATCGTAACTGGCGAGGAATTGGTACCATTCCAGAAAGTGGCTTGCGGCTTACCGATGCCTATTGTGATTTTGACGCGGAACATCGATTCCACGTTTCGGAAATCACCACCTGTGAATCGACACTTTGTCGCAGTGGCGAAGTTTTACAAGGCGCCATCAAGCCGAATGAGTGCGAAGCGTTCGGAAAGGAATGCACACCGCGCACTCCACTCGGCGCGACGATGGTCTCCACCGAAGGTGCATGTTCCGCATACTTTAACTACGGAAGGCTCGTGACGCTAAACCAATAGATGTTCGAGCAATTCAGTATAAATGCCAAACCGAGACCCAACCGAAAACATAAGTTGCCCTCTACCACTGCGTGATTATCCGAACATCGTAATGGGACATGGCGGTGGCGGAAAACTTTCGGCTGAACTGGTCGAGCATCTTTTTCTTCCCGCTTTTG